>JASFYQ010000017.1:0-106317 GCA_045047105.1 Pseudomonadota bacterium
TGATATATATTCCAAAAAAAACTCACTTAACAGGCAAATGAATAGTAAATTTGGTGCCTTTATTAACTTCGCTTTCTACCTCAATAGAACCATTGTGATTGTGAATAATTTCATAACTCAGGTATAAACCCAAACCTGTGCCATGCCCTACTGGCTTAGTAGTAAAAAACGGGTCAAACAAACGTTTAATATTTTCTGCTTTTATGCCTTTGCCTGTATCTGAAAACTCCAATATTACTTTATCATCCTTATATTGGGTAACAATATTAATCTCACCTCGCTCGTCCATTGCCTGGGCAGCATTAACTAATAAATTAGTAAAAACCTGATTCATTTGATTAATATTACAACTTACTTTAGGTAAATCACCTAATGATATATTTACATCCGCTTTATATTTCAGCTCATTCCAGACCACTTTTAAAGTAAGTTCAATTGCCTCATTAATATCATTTTCCGCAATTTCTCCCTCATCTGCATGTGCAAAAGCAGTCATGCCTTTAACAATAGTTTTAACCCGATTGGTGCCCTCTCTGGTATCTTCCATAAGCTCTGGAATATCTTCTAAAATAAACTCCAGATCCACTTTTTCTTTAAATGCTTTAATATTTTTTAATAATAATTGTAGTTGCTCTTCCTGGCCCTCGGTACAAACATTTTCCAGTTTATGATAATCATTAAATAACTTTATAAAAGAAACCAGATATTCATCCAGAGTGGATAAATTACTGGCAATAAACCCCACAGGATTATTTATTTCATGGGCTATGCCAGCAGTAAGCTGACCAATAGAAGCCATTTTTTCTGATTGTAATAATTGTTTGAAGGTCTCTTCCAAACGTTGCTTTGCTTGCTGCAAACTGGCGGTACGCTCTTTGACTTTAGACTCAAGATTTCGCTCACGTTTTGCAAATTGTAAATGGGTATTTATTCTGGCTTTAAGCTCCGCATAATTAAACGGTTTTTTAAGATAATCTACAGCTCCCATATGTAAAATTTGAGAAATAGTATTACTTTCTATTAAAGTCGAAATAACCAGAACTGGAGGAGAATATTGCACCGAGCGCAACTGGATACTTTTAAGCACATCAAAACCAGAGATATCAGGCATCATCAGTTCAAGCAATACCAAATCCACTCGGCAACTATCGAGAATATCCAAACATTGATGACCATTTTCAGCCTCAATAATATTATAATTAGCAGATAAAAACCGCTTTGCTACCATGCGATTGGCTTTATTATTATCCACAATAAGAACAACTGGGTTTTGCTTATCAATTACTATGGGAGGACTCTTTTCTATTGATTTATGATAACTCACTGTTAATTCTAACTCGCTTTGGACGTGATCACCCATTTTTATAGCGGCTAGAGCATTTACAGTGTCATCCTTTATATGCTCCCACTGATTTAATAAAACATCTGCAGAAACCTTTTTATCAGATGGTAAAATTACTGTAAAACAACTACCCACACCCACTTTACTATCCAGATGCATTACGCCATTTAATTGCTCAACATAATGTTTAACCATAGCCAGCCCCATACCTGCACCTTTATTATAGATGCGACTTTCATAATCAAAACCCTGTTCAAAACACTCAAATATTTTTTCTTGAAATTCTAGAGGAATACCTGGCCCTGTATCATAAAGTGATACTGCAACCCCAATATCACCAAGTGCTTTGGCAGTAAATTCAATCTGTCCTTGTTCAGTAAAGTTAATGGCATTGTCCAATAACTTAGAAAAAATTTGTAAAATTAATTCTACATCACTTTTTAAATTTAGATTCTCTTCTATGTGGATAATTGCAGTCAGTTTTTTATCTGATATTTTTGCTGCATAAGCAAAGAATAATTCATGTAATAGAGGGCTGAGTTGAATCACTTCTTCACTGCAAAAATATTGCATTTGCTGGTTAACCAAAAGCAGCTGGTTTATCAATACCTGTAAGCGTTTACTGGAACTATGGAAAACATCAATAGGTTGTTGTAGTTTTTTATCTAACTTGCCAAAGGCTCCATCTTGAAGTGCAAGGCTAAAACTCAGCATACTATTAAGAGGAGTATTCATTGCATGGCTGATTTTTATCAGAAACCGATCCATCATATCTGCCTGCTCTTGAAGTTTTTGATTCTGTTGCTCAATAGCGCGATACGAAACCTTTAGCTCATCAAAAGTACAAGTCTGTAAATCCACATTATGTAATTGACTGATTTTGCTTTCCTGTGAGGGTATGAATTTGTGTGACTTAGCCATTTATTTCTCCAGAGCAAAGACTCTTATTTATGCAAAACCAGTAGTTTAAACTTATTAAAATATTATCCCGAATTGTCATTATATCCACTTTAATCAAAAGCAGCCATAAATTGAAATGCCTCGCTGCATTTCCAAGTTTAATGGGTATAGACTGGGAATAACTTATCCAATAGGAGTCTAAAAATAACTCCTGCAATGTAAATTTTTCTTGGGATTTTTGTGCAATTTGCCTTTCCAGAATATTATGATACAATGACATAAATGTCAAATAGGACATTTAGGGCGCTTAGAGTATTGCAGTTTTTTACTAAAAAGCTGCAAATCAAAGGAGGTTATTTTTTGCAAACATTAACAACAGGTGAAGTTGCTAAATACTGTGGAGTAAACTTACGTACAGTTATTCGCTGGATTGATAAAGGGCATCTAAAATCGTTTAAATTACCTGGGCGGGGGAATAATCGTATTTTGCTGCTGGAATTCCTAAGTTTTATGAATCAATACGGTATTCCCATACCAGAAGATTTTCGCAGTTATACTCGCAAGATTTTGATTGTGGATGATGAAAAAGCCATGGCAAATAGTATTCAACGTAGCCTTCGAGTTGCTGGTTATGAAACTGCATTAGCCTTTGATGGTTTTCAGGCAGGTGAAACCATTAACTCCTTTGTACCTGCACTAATGACTTTGGATTTACAAATGCCAGGTGTAGATGGTTTAAAAGTTATTAAATATGTTCGAGAAAAAGCCCACCTTTCACGATTAAATATTTTGGTTATTTCAGGCCTTTCTGAAGAACATTTAAACAGAGCTGTTGAAGCAGGTGCCAATGACACTCTAAGCAAACCCTTTGAAACTGAGATTTTACTTGAAAAAGTCGATACATTATTAAAACAGGAAAAACAACTATGAACTCTAGTACACAATCAGAGCAATTACAGCAACAACTGGATGAAATAAAACAACACCTACTCCAGTCACAAAAAATGATCACTCTGGGAAGTATGACTACAGATATTGTACATGAGTTAAACAACCCCATCGGTTATATAAAAAATAATCTGCTTGCCCTGCAAGATTATATGAATACCTTATTACCTGTTATTTCCACCTGTCTGGACTATGCTCATAACGCAAAAAATAAGGAACTTAAAAATAGAATCCAATCCATTACCAGTGGTGAGGACATTAATTTTATAATGACTGATATTAAGCCACTACTTGAAGATGCAGTTAAAGGCAGTGGTGACCTAAGTAATATTATTACTCCTTTAAAACAAATAGCGCAAACTGACAATGCTAATGGACAATTATTTGACCTTAATCTATGCATTAGAAATACCTTACAAATTGTAAAAAATGAACTAAAATATAAAACAACGGTACAACAAAATCTTGAGCCTATTCCACTGGTACAGGGTTCTCCCAAAGAAATAAATCAAGTAATTATGAATATATTGCTTAATGCAGTACAGGCAATTAGCGAGACAGGTGAAATATCAATTAGCACCCACACATCATCTGATACAGTAATTTTACGCATCAGTGATACTGGTAGAGGCATTGCTAAAAAAGATCAAAAGAAAATTTTTAATCCCTTTTTTACTACTCACAAAAATAATACAGGCCTGGGATTATACATCTGTAATGAAATTATTCAGGCCCATCAGGGTTGTATTAAAGTAGAAAGTGAAGTTGCTTCAGGAACAACTTTTATCATAAGCCTGCCTTTAGCAAAAGCTGAAACAGATCCTGTAGTATAAAGTCTGTAATATCAAGCCTGTAATATCAAGCCTGTAATATTAAGCCTGTAATATCAAGCCTGTAGTATCAAGCCTGTAGTATAAAACATACTGGAGAATTTAAATGAGTAATACACATAGTGGTGGTGCAATAAATGATGACAGTGTAAAAAATAGCTGTATTACCCATCCTGAACAGCAAATTAACATCTTAATAGTTGATGATGAAGCGGCTGTATTATATTCTTTAAAACGGCTTTTTAGAGATCCTCCATATCAAGTTCATACTGCTTTAACGGGTGAAAAAGCATTACAACTCTTGACTGAAATAAATGTGGATGTGCTTATCTCAGATATGAGCATGCAACATATGAGTGGTGAAGATCTGCTTTTAGAGGTTGGAGCTCTTTATCCCGAAATTAAAATTATTATTCTAAGTGGAGCAGCAGAGCCAGAAAGTATTTTTACTCTGTTTAACCAGGCCCTTGTATATAATTATGTAAAAAAACCCTGGAATGATAATGAACTTAAACAAATAGTAGAAAATGCAGCAAAAAAACGTTATCAGGAGTATATAACAAAAATTGAGAATACGGACTTACAACAACTACATAAAACTAATGAAGAATTAAGAAAAACACTGGAAGATCAGGTTGACCATCACTCTTCAAAATTACTTAAAACCCAACAATCACTACAAGATGCCTACGAAAGAATGCAGCAGAGTTATATCGGTATCGTAAAAATGCTATCCTACTATAGTTCTTTATCTGCACCAACTCTTGGCAATCATGGTGAACGCATAGCAAAACTGGCAGTAAATTTTGCCAAATATATTCAACTGGATAACAATGCCATAAGAGAAATTGAAACAGCCGCATTTTTACATGATATTGGCCTGGCTATTATTGATAATGAAATTCTATCTAAGCCCTATGCCAGCCGCACTCCAGAAGAGAAAAAACAAATAGAACAGCATGCTATATTAGGAGAAAGTACCCTGATGAGTTTGCCTGCAATGCATAGCGAGGCAAAAATTATTCGCCATCACCATGAGTTATACAATGGCCAGGGTTATCCTGATAAACTAATAGGAAAAAATATTCCTCTGGGTTCCCGCATTATTCTTCTGGCAAATGATTATGATGATATGATTTCTGGTACCAGTATGGATTGCCCACTGAGTAAAACAGAAGCGGTTAGATTAATAAAAAAATTCTCAAAATTGCGTTATGACCCTGATTATTGTGAAGATTTTTGTCAGATGATACTAACTGGAACTAATCCTTCCAGTTATAAAAATGGTATTATTCAATCATTAAAATCAGAGCAACTTACACCTGGAATGCAGCTACATGAAAATTTATTAAGCCAAAGTGGCATGTTACTGCTTACCGCTGGACATAAATTATCAGCACATTCTATTAGCAGTATCCAACGCATGGAGAAAAGTGAAAACCAGTATTATACCTTTTATATTGATGTAGAAAACCCACAAAAAATAGCCGATCCTTTTTTAGATGGCCAAGAAATAATCCCTGATAATAAACAGCCAAATGAAGATAACCAGGCACAATTAGAGCAGCAAATAACAATTAATAAAACTATAGATGAAGCACCAGAAGTAGATACTAAAAAGCCAGCCGCCGCCCAAGTAGTTGATGATAAAAATCAGGAGACGGAAATACTGGATATTGAAACGCTAGAGACTAAAACCATAGATGAGCCAAAATCAATGGATCAAGAGCAAAATATTAACGCGAATAAAGTAATTGAACAATCAACTGCAGATACAACAGTCCAACAACAGTCCAACAACAGCAAAAAAAGCAAATAATTAAATAACTTAATAGCCTATACGTTCCAAATAACTATCATCCAGCTCATCTAAAGCCACATGTACTGCGCTAAGTGGAGTAAAGCAGGTATCTTCTGATTGCAAAGGATAATGGTGCAATGCTACTGCTTCAACAATTTCATCAGAGAAGCCCCATAGCTTTAATAAATATGCTCCTACCCAGCCATGATGAACACCAAATAACTGTTGTTCCAGCTCACATAGTTCAATACCTGTTTGCTCAGCAAATAATTTATCCATATCTGACTCCGCCTCAGCTTGCTCTACCAGTACCAGGCGCCCAATATCATGTAAAAGTCCCGCTAAAAAAGCAGACTCTTGTATTTTTCTACTCTGCTTAGAATTAAGAGCAGTTTCTTTTGCTAACTGGGCAGTTTGTATACTGTCCCGATACATTGCCTTTTGCCATGGCTCTGGTTCAGGCTGGTCTTGCAGTTTTCCAATCAATTCGTAGTGTAAGATCAGGCCTTTAATAATTTCAACGCCTAATAAGGTAACCGCTCGTTCTAAGTCATTAATTGGTTGGGGGATGCCAAAAAAAGCACTATTGGTAAGCTGGAGTATTTTACTAACCAGCACCATATCTTGCTGTAACAGGTTACTAATATCTCTGGCAGTAATACTATTGTCTTCTGCCCGTAGCGCTTCTGTTAACGAGCGATAAGATTTAGGCGCAGGAGGCAGAGCATTAAGTTGGCCTAATTTACTCAGTAGTTTTTCACTTAGCCCCATCTGTTGTAAACCTTCTGCACGCTCAATTAGCTCTACAATGGCGCGAGATTCAAACGGTTTGGCAATAAAAAGGTGGGCATATAACGATGCTTTAAGCGATTGTTCTTGCTCACTATAACCTGAAAGAATAACCCGTAATGCCCCTGGACTATACTTTTGAGCTTCAGATAAAACATAACAACCATCTTTTTCTGGCATTTTCATATCAGAAACGATCAGTTGATACGTTTTGGTTTTAAACAGTTCAATAGCCTCAAGTGAATCACTAACAAATTCAATTTGATGCTGTTTAGAGAGATGCCTTAAAATACGTTTAAAAGAACGTAAGATAGCAACTTCATCATCAATAAATATAATATTCATATAAAAAAACCAAAAATTATAATACGGAGCTTAACTCAGCCTCAGTTTTTTCCAAAGCTTTAAGTTTAAACATAAAGACCGTACCCACTGCCATCATTGCTGCAGCCATATATAAGCCATCACTATAACTGCCACCATTTTCGGCTAACATGCCTGTAATCAGAGGAGCCAGAATTTGAGCAATGCCATAGGTAATAGTCATCTTGCCCATCATTTTAGCAGGTCGAGTAGGATAGTATCGCCCTGCCATGGTTAATACCAGGCTCACAATGCCAATAAATGTTCCACCAAAAAGAATAGAACCAAGTAGTGCCATCAATAAACTAGGCTCTATTACTGGCAATAATATTCCTACAATTTGTACCATACAGGCGTAGATTAGAGCATTTATATTACCAAATCGACGAGCAATAAAATCCCAAATAATACAGGCAGGTGCAGCAGCAAGACCTAATACCATAAACGTCCAGGATCCTTTGCCTTGTAAACCAGGGAGCTGATCTACAATTGCTACAATAAATGTAGCACTGATAACATAGCCCACTCCCGCGCAAAAATATGCAGCCATAAATAATTGCATAAATGCTCTGCTGGGTGGTTTATCTATCATTTCTTCACCACTATGTGTGGTAGAGCTGGTGTCTGGTGGAGGCAACCAGAGCCAGGCAGGAATAAGCAATAAACTACCGATCAGTGTTAACAATAACCACTGTTCACTCCAGTTATAATA
The DNA here is from genome assembly GCA_045047105.1 of Pseudomonadota bacterium. Classification (GTDB taxonomy): domain Bacteria; phylum Pseudomonadota; class Gammaproteobacteria; order GRL18; family GRL18; genus JADGAU01. The sequence goes on from JASFYQ010000017.1 coordinate 7,686, forward strand.
ATTGCTAAATAACTCTACAATAATTGCACTAAAGGCAATTCCCAGGCCCAGGCCACTAAAATGAATTCCCAGTTCACTCCTATGACCGTGGCGAATAAGCCAGTTTAAAATCAGACCCGAGCCCAACAATAAACCCGCAGCACTGCTCAGGCCAGCAAAAAAACGAAATAATGACCAAAGCCAGACATTAGTAGTTAAGGCCATACCTGCGGTAGTAAGTACCGCAACAATTAAGCCCATACGGTAGAGGCGATCTTTAATTACCAAATTACTAATTAGTGAGGCGATAATAGCACCACTAAGATAGCCCATATAATTAATTGAGGCTAACCAACCTGCCTCTGAAAGCCCTAAACCAGCCTGTTGCTGCATTAATAGCAATAAAGGGGTGTAAGCAAAACGGGCAATACCCAGCATCAGTATAAGACTAAGTATTCCAGCACTGAGTACTTTAATTCGTTCTATTTTACTGCTCATAAGTTCTCATTATGGTAAAAAATATTCTGCATTTTGTCACACAACGACTTGCCATACAATGACTTGTCATATAACTATAGTAAGAATCAAAAGATATTGTTGATGATCCTCTACCATTTTCTAAACGTTTATGATTAAAATTTTATAATTTAAACTATTATTTACCATCTGATTTCGGTTACTATTTCCTGATGCATACAGAAGAACTGACAATAAATACCCCTTTTTTACAATTAAAGGCCAGAGCCTGGGGGCCTAAAAACGGCATACCCGTTTTGGCCCTACATGGCTGGCTGGACAATGCCAATAGTTTTTCTCCTATTGCACCGCTACTGCCTGAGCTCAGATTGGTAGCACTTGATCTCCCAGGACAGGGCATGTCCCAATGGAGAGCAAAAGGAACGCATTATCATTTTATTGACTTCTGTGCTGATGTTTTGTTTGTGGCTGATGCTTTAGGTTGGGATAAATTCAGCATTTTAGGTCATTCATTTGGTGGCGCAATAGGTCTGGTTACTGCCTGTATGGCTAATAATAGGCTTGATAAGCTAGCCTTAATTGACAATTTTGGCCCACGTGTTGACACGGGAAAAAACAGTATACAACGACTACACCATTCCTTTCGCGATCTCAGTCTATCAACTAAAAAGAAGGTTTCTATATTTAAACAACGTAGCGATGCCATAAAGGTACGTCAAATGGTTGCTGGTCTGGACTATAATAATACACAATGCCTATTAGAACGAGGACTTAACGCAGTATCTGAAGGATTTATCTGGAGTTATGATCCACAATTAAAAATGACCTCTCCAGTATATTTACATGAACTACAATTATTGAGTTATTTAGAGCATTTAGATACCAGCTGTTTATTAATTCGAGCCGAATCAGGTTATTTGATTAATCGAGACAATTTAGAAAAACGTTATGCTTTAGTTGAGAAATTACATATTGTGGATGTAGCAGGCGGTCACCATGTACATATGGAGCACCCCAGTATCGTAGCAAATTATATAGAACAATTTATTGGATGAGAGCTATTACACTAAAATTGGATATTTTGAACCATAGAGTATGGAAAACCTAGACATTTTTCTTTAACTATTAACTATAAAATTTAAAGATTTAATCTTTTTATAAAGCTACCAACAGCCAGTTAATTTAATTATCAACTGGCTGTTTTTTTATTTTTATTTTATGGCATACAACTGGTTGTGGTAGCATTTCCATTTGCATAGATTTTACAGCTTGTCATTTGACCTGATTTATCATAAACCTTATATTTACCCTCTTTTACACCATTAATGTATTCTTGGGTATAGTTAATAATCCCACTTGGTAGACCCTTATAATACTTTATTACTTCACCATCTAATTCTCCATTTAGATAAGGATACTCGCCCTTAATAGGGTGAGGATTTATAGAAAAGTCATATAAGCATTTAGCGTTTTTTAACCAATAACCAGCAATACCATCATTTTCATCATCCAGAAGTTCATCATAGTCTATTGGACAGATTCCAGTAGTGGAGTCTGGCTCAGGCTCAGGCTCAACATCATTACATTGTTGAAGATAATTATCTAAAAATTTTTGTTTAGTATCTTTAAATACATCACTCCACGACTCCATAGTTATATTTAGTAGAGCATCTAAATATACTAACCGCTGCAGTTTATCAAAAGCAGGATTTGTTAGTAAAAAATTTTGTTGCTCTTCAAGAGTTGGGCGGCGAAAATGCATATAGTTATCAAAAATATTAGACTCTCGAGCTCGAGCTTCCAATACGATAATAGTGCATTGAAGAATAAATGAAGCTCCCACAACCTTCTCTTCAATAATTTTTAACCGTTTACTTGTATCTGACTCAATTTCTGCATTTGCATTATTTAAATAATCATCTGCATTTTTATACTCACCACATAATATACTACTACTATAATTGTATTCAAAATTAGGAGTAGATGTTTTTTTTGCTCGAGTTTTAGAGTTATTCAAAATCACTTCGTAATAACCACTGCCATCATCCTTATAAACAAAATTAAGTCTATAGTCACTCGCTTCATAAAAAGTGGGTTTATTATCAGTAAAATATAGTGTCCGTGAACCAGTATCATCAGTTCTTATAATTTTAGTAATTAATTTATTTGAACCATCTGTATTCCTTGTACCTAATACAGAAATAACACCTATCCCCTCTGGGTCATCAATCTGCATTAGAACTTCACCGCTTTGAGGATAACTCACAGAACCTCCCAAAGGCATAAATTTTACAATATTTGATAAAATAGCTTCTTGCTCTGTATTGGCTTTAACCGCAGCATAATAAATAGAGCCACTGGGTAAATTGTGAACAAAAATATTTTTTTCCTGCCCCATATCCATTTCACCAAGAGTAGCCATATCAACATCACCATTGTAGCCTGCACTCGCATAATACAAAATATAGTTGTGAGCTTCTGGCATTAAAGGCCATTCAGCCAAAACATTTCTACCCTCAACATTAACACTAAACAATTCTGTATTGAGATTTGGATTGTTAGGATCAGAGCCAGGAGCAGCCTCATACTCTACAATAAAATTGCTTGAGCCAAAAAAATGCTCCCCCTCATCATCCGTAAAGATACCCGTATATACATCATTCCATACTGCACTAGTTGATGTTGGCATATACTGGAGGAACTCCTCAGAAAGTCCTGCTCCTGTTACCCCAACCCAGCGGAAAAAATTATTTGGCTCTCCAGATCGCCAATTGGTAAAGCCCCATAGCTCATCAGTAATCCAATGCCAATTCGCTTTTTTTCCTATGGCAGTAGTTTCATCTGTGGCAGGTTTTTGGTATCCCCCTAACAAGTAAGCAGTTTGTGTTAAGTTGAGGCTTGCAATAAAGTTGTCTTCTTGTGGCGAAGTAATTGTTGCCAGATAACCTTTAAATAATTGGCCAGAAGCATCTGTATAGCTTAGCCCATAAGCCCATTCCATTGCCTCTTTCCAGGACATTCTTGGTGCATCTTCAACTACATCATAATAATGCCCATTTTCATTCCAAATAATAGGAGCTGCTGAAACAAGACCAAAGCTACACAGAAATAATCCCATGATTAAGTTTAGTAGCTGTTTTATTTTTGTTTTTGGGGCTTTTAAATTATGTTTAAAGAAAGAATGGTGGTTAATATATGCAGAAAAATTGTTCATAATGTATACCTCCTGAAATAATCTTAAAGGTTATATTCATGCTCAAGTTAACTACAACATAGCACTTAATTATTATTATAACTATTCACCATTTAGGTTATTTTAAGAACTATGTTTGGGTATTTTTTGCTGTTTTTTTAGACAGCTTTAGAGTGACTCAAGAAAAGTATAAAACAACTACAGGTTGACTCGGTTGGGTGTAAAAACCTGGCTCTGATAAGGAAGTATTAATTTATTTAAACTTTAAACTGCCCCACCAGATTTTTTAAAGTGGCGGATGATTGAACCAGCTTTTCACCCAGATCAATAGTTTGTTGTGAATTATTCATATTCACCTCGGCAAACTCTTTTATTTGAGTGAGAATTTCATTGCCTTTATCCACCATTTCAACCTGCTTAATGGAGACTGCTGAGATATTACTATTCATATCAAAAATAGTATTAATTTCATTATTAATCGTTTGTAATGACTCCCCAGCCATATTGGATTTGTTAATACTTTGTTTTACCTGCTCGTTACTCTGTTGCATTTTTTCTAAGGTCTGCTTGCTGGCAACTTGTAACTCATTAATCATCTTTTCAATTTGCTCAGTAGACTCCTGTGTCTGGCTTGCCAGAGTACGTACTTCATCTGCAACCACCGCAAACCCTCTGCCCTGCTCACCTGCTCTTGCTGCTTCAATGGCGGCATTTAAAGCCAGTAAATTAGTTTGTTCTGCAATTCCTTTAATAACGCCCACAATAGAACTGATATTGGCCACACTTTTTGATACTTCATCACTGGCCTGTGATGCCGATTTAACCCCATCAGAAACGCGATTAATTTCATCTATCGACTGTTTAACCACTTGCTGCCCCTGCTCTGAGATTAAGCGGGTATTTTCTATTGCAGTAACTGCATTAGAAATATGCTGATTGGTTTCATGTGAGGCACTTTTCATGTTCTCCATCAACTCTACCAGGCTATTTACTTCATTGAGTTGCTTATCTATTGAGGCCGCATTGTTATCACATAGTGTAAACATCTGGGTAGCAATTTCAGTAGAGCTTTGTGATACCTCTGTTGAATCAGAAATAATGCACTGAAAACTATTTTGCAGCTCATTTAATGCATCCGATATTTTTTGTACCTCATACACATCTGAATTTTTTAAGCGGATACTTAAATCTGAATTTTTTGAGATCAGATGAATAGCATCAATCATTTCTCCTAGTGGTTTATTTATTTTCCATGAAATAAAAAATAGAATAAAAACAATAGCTATAAACATCATTAAATTAATGGGTGCCACTTCATAAATAATATCTTGCCATAAAGTTTTTATATCACTGGCATCAAATACCATCCAGACTTCTCCACCCGATTTATTACTGATAGGTAAAATCAAATGAATAATATAGTTCTTTTCATCTAAATAAAAACCATCAATAAATAAATCCTTTTCCGGCTGATGGAATTGCTGCTTTAAACGAACAGCAGCTTGAAGATTATTTTTATAATTATCAAGTTGTGTTTGAACACCCAAGCTAATTTTAGCCAATTTTTTACGTTTTTTATGGGCTGCGGGTAATTTGTTAATAACTTTATCTAATTTTTTTAATTTTTTTAATTTAGAATCAGCAAATTCTTTTTCATAACTGGTTCTATATATTTTTTTATCGGATTGACTATAGAAAGCGCTAAACTCTTTATTTTGATTATCTGTTCGCCCCTGTACCTGAAAGAATAATAAGGATTCGTTGGCACTATAAAGCTTGTAGCTATCTTTTAATTGTATATTGGCATAATTCCCGCCCCCTACAGAACGGGTCATAATGTTAATAATTGGCTGTGCAGAAACTTTAGAAAGCTCAGCACGGTGTGCAATTGCAGCATCAAACTGCATAAAATATATAACTACACCTGAAATTGAACTCACAATAAAAACAATAATGGAGACAAACCAGGCCGCATTTTTTATTGACATAAAACGCCCAAGTAGATTATTCATTGGCTTTTCCTAAACTTTTGCACTTAATACAGTTATCGTTATTTTTAGATTTTGCAATAATAAAAGATAGAACGCATGTTTACCTTCTACCTTTTATTTTTTATTTTTTAAAGTTACTTGGTGCAAACACCTGTAATACATGCATCACCATAGCCAGTATGACAGGTAGTACAAGTACTGGTATTTAGCGATGGATGTGCTGCAGATAAATCTTTTCCATCATATGAATATGCACCATATTGTTCGCTGCCTACCAGATGCTCTGTTACCAATAGAGCTTTAATATCAACTAATTCTAGTACGGCTGTTGAACCATCATTATATGTATGAGATGAAAGTCCTGCTGTTTGAGATGGATTAATGCGAATATTATACTTTGATCCTTTTCCGTCATTTACCCAATTATAAGTTTTTAATGTTTCCACTACGATTGCTGGCAAACCATCTGGTATAGCAGTATCTTTACCTAAAATTGTTCCTGAATGATGAATAGGCCATTTATCCCAACCAGTTGGAAATTCAGCGTCAGATTCAGCTAGAAGCACGCCACTGCTAAATAATAAAACCAGCCCCAAAAATAGTGAATTTGAGTTCATAATTAATATCCCCATATTAAATTTAAATTAAAAAACCGATAATTAATATATCCATCGGCTTACACCATAATTAGTTTACTGTATCTTATTAATAATGACATAATTTGTGGATATTTTTAAATTTTAATTGATTTAGATCAATAATTAAAATAACTAAATAACTCAATATATGCTATACATAACTATTAGTTAACCGGAGAAAAGTCTTTATGAATGAACAATGGCAATCTTTTATTTCACAATACCCCACAAACACGCTAGAAAGTACTATTGATAGCGGTGCGGCACTATTTAACCTATCATCAGATTATGCTTTGCTTGAATTTACGGGAGAAGATGCCAAGAACTATTTGCAAGGACAATTAACCAACGACATCAATAATATAAGCAATAGCAGTGCTCAATTAAGTGGTTATTGTAATCCCAAAGGTCGTTTACTTGCCTTATTTCAGATATTTTCTATAGACGATAAAATTTATCTGCAACTTCCAGCTAACTTGCTAGCTAAAACACTTAAGCGCATGAAAATGTTTGTAATGATGAGCAAAGTGGAGATTAAAGATGTCTCGAATGAGTGGATAAGTATAGGTCTGGCAGGGAAAAATTTGGATAAGCTACTGGCAGAACATTTTAATGAAATGCCGACTAAGCTTCATGATGTTGTTAGCACTAATGGGCTTACATTAATAAATATAAGCGAGCCAAGTATTGCAAATGTTGCTCAATTCCAATGTTTAGCTAGTATTGAAACTATGCAATCTCTTTGCAGCCAATTATTTGATAAAAATATTAAAAAAGCAGACTTTAATGCCTGGAAAACATTAACTATTAAAGCGGGAATACCTATAGTAGAAGAAGATACGGTAGAGGCGTTTGTACCTCAAACACTGAATATGCACCTAATAAATGCTATTAATTTTAAAAAAGGATGTTATACCGGACAGGAAGTCGTTGCCCGTATGCATTATCTGGGTAAAGTAAAACGCCTGATGTATCTGCTACAATTTAATACCCTTACCAGTGATATACAACAACAGGTAAAATCAGGGGACTCACTATATTCACCTCAATCAAGTAGTGGGCAAGGAGCTGGAAAGATTGTTTCGGTGAGTAGTTTATCCGCTACAGACAGTAAAATAATGGATGGTGAAATTATTATGTTAGCCGTACTGGAAGTGAGCACAGCTGCTCAGGATAGTATTTATTTAGATGAGGCTCATACGGTAAAAGGAACAATACTTGAATTACCGTATAGCCTTGAAGCTGAAGAAAAATAAAACAATTAAATTAGGATATAATAATTTTATTTTTATCTATGCAAGAAAATAAAAGGGTTAAATACTATTAAGCAACCATTTTAGTAGTATTTAATTCGCGAATCATGGGATAAAAATGCTCCACTTCATCGCTAATGCGCTTATTAACTAAATCAAAAATATCTTTACTATCACTAATAAATCTATCGTGATCTTTAATTCTTAAATGCTTATTACGACACCAATGTTTTAAATAGTCTTTTAATACGTGTTTAATTTCGGCTGAACCAGATAGAAATTTTGTAGCAGTTGCTTTAACTTCTTTATCGCTATGGGTTAATAACTCGCTATATAATTCGCGTTCTTCAAGATCTAAATGTGCCTTAACTTTGCTTGTATAGTCAAAAAATATATCGCAGGTTACATCTGTATCACATAAAGATCGCTCATTAATAATATGTAATAATACCTTCGACAGCTCGGTAATTTTGTGGTTTTGTGCGTTAAGCTCAGTAAAAGAAACCATAATTTTTCCCCCCTTCTTTATTTTTTTAAAGTCATCTTATGAAAGATAATGGTTTTAAAATATTATAAGCCTATTTATTTAAATGTAAATGGTTTGGCTCAAAAACATTAATAATGAGTATTAATGTTTGCTACATAATTGTTTTAAGTATTGCTCAAACTCATCATTATTTACAGGATAAACAAAAAAGTGATCCAGTGGATATATGGCAATTAATTTATCAATATATTGCAATTCGGACTTATCAACAAAAGTGATTATCTTTGCATTACATTGATATTTTTGCAGGGTTACAAATAACATATCTAAATTGCTGACATGGCCACTACTATAATTAGTACCATAGGCATAAAAAAACTCAGTAACAATAACATCGGGCCTATTTGATTTAATATACGCATTGGCTTTACGAATAGTATTGACTACATCTTCTTGTATACCCAGTTGAGTATATATTTTAGCCATTTTAGGATGGCGTGCACTTTCTTTAATAGATAATATTTTCATTCTTATTTATAGTTAAAAACTGTAGTTACAACTCAGTTAAATGCTCTAAGATAAACCCGTTAAAAGGAGTTATAAATACTCTTAAATACTTGCCTGTTTTTTAAATACCCGTTGATAGTTATCATAGGTCACCTGGGCAATGTGCTCTACACTGGTATTTCGAAGTTCGGCAAGAAATTCTGCCACATGTAAAACATAGGCAGGTTGATTCGGTTTACCCCGAAAAGGAACGGGGGCTAAATAAGGCGAGTCGGTTTCAATTAACATAAATTCATCTGGCACATGGCGTGCAACTTCTTGTAAGTCCCTGGCACTTTTAAAGGTTACAATGCCAGAAAAGGATATCATAAAATTCATATCCATAGCTTTTTTTGCATTTTCTAAATCTTCCACATAACAATGCATCACTCCACCTGTTTCACTGGCTTTTTCTTCTTGCATTATTTGTATGGTATCTACAATGGCATCACGGGTATGAATAATAAGTGGCAACTGAGTCTTTATTGCCGCTTGAATATGGGTTCTAAAACGCAACCTTTGCCATTCAAAGTTATCCTCTTTAGGGCAACTTCCATGATTCATATAATAGTCCAGACCACATTCACCAATAGCCACGATTTTATTATGTTGCTTAACTAAGTTACATAAGCCTGCAACCGTGGTTTCTGGTTCTTTATCATAACAGGGATGAATCCCCACCGATGCAAAAATATTATCAAAGCGATTAGCTACTTCAATTATTTTCGGGAAGGAGGTTAAATTTACAGCTATATTTAATAATTCGCTTACCTGGTTAGATGCAGCGCTTGTTACTACATTAGCAACGTCCTGATCAAACTTTTCCAGATCAATCATAGATAAATGACAGTGTGAGTCAATCAATTGCATAATGATATTTTGCCTATCTTAGAGTATAACGAAGTTTTAAAGTGGAGGACTCTTTTATAACGTATGAGTTATTCTATCCGTATTTAGCAATCCTGCCAGATGTGTTTCAATGGTATTTCTTGCCTGTCCTTTATCCTGATCGCCAAACTGAACACCAATTCCTACAGTGCGATTTCCCTGGCAGCCTATAGGCGTCATCCAGACAATTTTTCCAGCAACAGGGATTTTGTCCTTTTCATCCAAAAGTGTTAATAACATAAACACTTCATCTCCCAATTTATACGATTTATTAGTTGGAATAAAAAGACCGCCATTAGCAACAAATGACATATAGGCTGAATAAAGAGCAGATTTATCTTTAATAGATAAAGATAAAATACTTTGTCTTGCCTTTGCAGGTTTATTCATTGTTTTATCCTGTTTTTAGTTACAATGGTTTAGTTACTATAGTTAATAAATTATAGCACGTTCATGCCAACTATCTAGCGGTTAATGTTCTTTATAATATTTTATTAACAGCAGCTTTTTCAATAACAACTGAGCAACTAATTAACTCTCTTTAAGTACATTAGCCACAACATTTCTAACTTCTAAACTAATGTCATCATAGCTATTTTGTTGTTTGTTCGAAGGACTAATAGGCGCTAAAAAGTTAACTTGAATAGATTGTTGAATTTTTGGAATAAAACGACCTGTTGGAAAAGCCTTATAAGCTCCCATTATAGCTATAGGTACAATGGGAACATTTAATTCCTTGCTTAATATTGCAAAGGTTTTTTTAAAACTTCCCAATTCTCCAGTTTTAGTTCGTGTGCCTTCAGGGAAAATAATAATATTTTTACCCTGTTTTAAAACTACAGATAATTGTTGAATCGACGATTTTAAATCCTCATCGACATTAACCACAATAATATTATTTTGGCTGGCTAAAAACTTTACCAAAGTACTTTTAACATGTTTAGATTTAGCAAAAAAATAGCTTTCTTTATTGGTTTTATTATCTAAAAAAGCCGCAATAAACAAAGCATCTAAAAAACTTTGGTGATTAGCAGCTAGAATAAATGGAGCCTGGGGGATATTATCTAATCCTGTTGCTGAGAGCTTAAAATATATTTTTAACAACCATCTGGATAGATTTTTTATTGGATTATGTAAAAACCAACTATTGGGTAATTGTAGATCCACCTGCTCTTTAAGTATTTCTGCCCATTCAACCTCTGAAATTTTAATATGCTGTTTTTTTTCTTTAATATAGGTCGATATTTTTTCAACCGTAGGATATTGTCCCAGAGTTTCCTCATTAACTATTACCCCAAAGCTTGAATGTAAAAAGGTTTGAAAGCTGACTCTATCCAAAGAATCCATTGCCAGATCTAACTCCAGATGATCACTGGCATAAACCTCTTTGTTTACCTGATAAGCCAAAAATTCACTGATTGCACTATATTCTGCGTATTCAGGAGCGGATTCATTTTGCCTTCTGGTTTGTTTAACTTCTTCAAGTGAATGTAATAAAAAACGTTTTAATTTACCTAAACGTGTTTTGGGTAATTCTTCTGCAAGAATATGTACTTTTAAAAGCTTTTTATAAGGAGCAACGGATTGATTAAATGGTTCAATCACTTGCTCACGAAAGTACTCATCAAAAGAGTTGATGTTTTGCTTATGTAAGCGAGCAAAGTCAGGAAAAATAACCACCTGTAATATATTCTCATGAAAATATACTCCCACTTCAGCAATAACATCCGTCATTGCCATGAGTTTATGTTCAATTTCCACCGGGCTGATATTTTTTCCACTGGATAAAACAATTATATCTTTTTTTCTTCCCGTAATATAAATATTGTTTTGCTTATCTAAAAAACCCAAATCCCCTGTGTGTAACCAGCCATCTATAATTACTTCAGCCGTGGCTTCTGGCAGATTATAATAACTCAGCATAATGTTACGGCCCTTGGCAACAATTTCACCATCTATGGTTTTTACTTCATTACAGCTCATAGGTTTTCCAGCAGAGCCAACCACTACCTCACCTGGGTGGGTAAAAGTAATCATTGGTGCAGCTTCGGTCATGCCATAACCTTCTAAAACTTCAAAACCTAAGGTTTTAAGAATAGTAGCACTTTCTTCATCTAACTTAGCCCCACCACTGACTAAGTAACTGACTTGGCCACCAAACTTTTGTTGCACCGAATTAAATACTTTACGTGAAAAACTTTTTGAATTGAGTTTGCCAGCTAAAAAATAAAGAAATCTGGCTACTACATTGGCATTAATTTTAGTAATAACCGACTTTGCAATTAAACCATAAAGCCTGGGAACCCCAATAACAACCGTAATTGCATTATTTTGTAGTGTAGCCATCATATCTTCAGAAGACATAGATGGACAAAAAGCCAGACTGGCTCCAACAGATAGAGGAGCAATCATTGAACCAAGCAAGGGAAAAATATGATGTAATGGTAATAACACCATTAAGCGATCACTTGAGCTATAGATTTGTATTTCTTTAGTTACCGAGTTTATATTTACCAATAAATTATCAAAGGAAAGCATAACGCCCTTGGGGCTTCCCGTTGTACCCGAGGTATAAATAATAACAGCCGTTTTCAAGACATCAAACTGAGGGTAGTCAGCTATCGTTTTATTATCTACAGCAATTTCTACACTATCTATATTTATTTTTTCAAAAATTAATTTTTCTTTAACTTTGTATAGCAGTATTGCCTGCTCAAGTACCTCCTCAGTCTGATTTGAATAAATAATTAAATCTGGCTGGCAATCATTAAGGATATAAGCTAGATCATCAGCTGTACTCATAAAATCAATGGGAATAACTATCGCCTGTAGTTTCCAGGCAGCGTAAAAACTATAGATCCACTCAGGCCTATTTTCTGCAAAAATAACGACATGTTTATAATTCTGTTGAGTAAAGCTATCACAATAGCCCTGAATATTAGCTAATAGTTGTGTATAAGATATTTTTGTTGTTTTAGAAATTATGGCAGTTTTATTGTGTGCCTTTAAAAACATAGTACTTCCCCATTTGTTTTATATACCCATAATACTTGAAAATGCAGGCTTCGTTTAGTACCTTTATTTATAAAGTACTTATCTTAAGATATTTCAACGTGTAATAGGTATAAGTCGCTATTGCTTATATAATATTCTACTCATTATAGCTTCGGCTCAGAAAGGTTATTAGATTTTTTTCCATAGTACAAGGGAAAGTGAGCAAGAGTAAGGAATAATTTATTAATTAAATGTAACCTTTGTGAAAATTTCTGGCAAGGTAAGATCGGTATACTCTTTAGCTATGGAAAGGCAAACTACTTATTGTCTATAAGCTAAAAATCGCAATCAAAATTTAAGAGGATACCATCATGAAAACAATTACTACATTACTTATCGCTTCAGCTACTGCAATATCTTTAAATGTAAGTGCAAGCTCCTATTTAAATGAAACCGTAGATGAGGAATACACTTACAATACCTTTGAAAACAGCCAGGTTATTGTAGCCAGTTCATCTTCAAATAATTTAAACGAAATTTCCTTTTTAAATGAAAGCGTAGAAGATGAATATCATTATATGGATAGCAGTTCACCAGAAAATATTGCTGCTATGTTAAATGACATGGAAAAAAATCCTCCTGCAGCAGGTATCTACTCGCCATCCAGAGTAGATCAAATCTCTTTTTTAAATGAAACTGCGGATGAAGAATACCATCAGTAAATCACTTTAAGCTACTCATGGGGCTATACTCTATTATCCCCATATATGCTTTAATTTTAATTATTTAATCTTCACACAATTAGACCATTTAATTAAATAACTATCTAATAACAAAGGCAAATTCAAAGAATTTCCCTGAAAAAAATAGTACTGGTTTAAGTCTTTTAACAACTCAAATAATAATAGCGTATTTAGATTTAAAGAAATAGAAATTAATTGCTGCCTATAATCCAGATTAATTAATTTTTTATTTTCTACTTTAAAGTGCATATAAATCAAATCAAAAATAATTGCCTGTAGCCAATATACTACTTCTTCAATAGCTATTTTTGATAATTTCCCAGAGGCTAAGACAGGAGCATTTTGCTGCTCAACTATTGAAAATAGCTGCTCTAAAATAAGTTTTCTTTGACTTAAAATATCACTGGTGAGCAATTTTTTAACTTTTAATGGAGTGTGGAATGCAAGTGATAATAGTAACTCATGATTTTCAGGAGAATAAGCTATACTTTCAGATTTTACTTCCCAGTCAGAAACAGACTCGTGTAACCATTGGCTAATTAACTGTTGATCGGGTTTTGCTAAAGTAATTATTTGGCAACGACTTCGCATGGTTGCAATCAATGATTTTATATGATCAACCAATAAAATTATCACCACATCTGCTGGTGGCTCTTCTAAGGTTTTAAGCAAAGCATTCGATGCCTGCAGGGTCATTTTATCTGCAGCGGGAATAAATAGAACTTTTTTATGCCCAGACTTATGGGTTAAGTTCATCCAGTGAATCATTTCACGGATTTGATCCACTCCAATAGATTTTTTACCCGGAATTATTTCAAGCGTTAGAAAATCACCATGAGAACCTGCTTTAACCTGAGCACAGGAGGAACAAATACCACAGGGGAGATTGTTTTGAACAGCAGAAATATCCGTTGTATTTGTCTCTATACTTTGATTAAGCTTTTCACATAATAACGACTGGATTAATAATAAACTAAAACCCTGCTTTCCTATACCACTTTGCCCAGTGATTATTAATGCATGAGGGAAATGATTTTTAGGAAGTTTAGCAACTATATTCCATTGCTCCTGAAACCATGGGTAGAGACGTATTTTCATTTATTCGTTAATTTATTTTGTACAAAATCAGCAATACTATTTTCAACCTGAATACTTACCTGTTGTTCTGTCAATTCTGCATCAATAATTACAAAACGATCGGGTTCTACCTTCGCAAGATATAAATAGCCCTGCCTTACTTTTTCAAAAAAATCCAATGCTTCTTGTTCAAAACGGTCACTCGGGCCTCTTTTGTTTGCCCTGGCCATTCCCACATCCACGGGCAAATCAAATAATAAAGTAATATCCGGATCAAGCTCACCTTGAACCCAGAGTTTTAATTGTTTAATTCGCTCAAAAGATAATCCACGTGCGGCTCCCTGATAAGCAAAACTTGCATCAGTAAAACGATCGCAAATAACCCATTTGCCTGCATTTAGTGCGGGAATAATTAATTCATTTAAATGTTGGCTACGGGCGGCAAACATTAATAATAGTTCTGCATCAGAGCAAAGAGAACTATTTTCTTTATCTAATAAAACTTCGCGAATTTTTTCCGCAATAGGTGTTCCACCTGGTTCACGTGTGCAAACCACCTCAATTCCTTGTTGATTAAGATAGTCTTTAATATTTTCTAGTTGAGTAGTTTTTCCAGCCCCTTCAGAGCCTTCCAGAGTAATAAATTTTCCCATATTCAGCATATTTCATCATTCCATTTTGCATTAACTATTTTATAATTAATAGTTGTCAATTTTTTATCCTCAAGTCATTAATCCTTAATTCTATATGCCTCAATAATATTTGGAATCCGTAGGATTTTATTTAAGGCCTGACTTAGTTGTTCTATACCAGTAATTTCTATAGTTAATTTAAGTTGGGCAGACATATCATTTTTATTACTCAGGGTAGAAACAGAGAGTAGATTAATTTTAATATTTGCTAGAACAATGGTAATATCTCTTAGTAATCCTTGCCTGTCCATTGCAATAACTTCAATGGTCACAGCATAGCCTGAACTACAGCTTTTATTCCATTCTACATCAATAATACGTTGAGTTTGCTCATCCGTTAAGTTATTAAGGTTAACACAATCACTTCGGTGTATAGTAATGCCTCTGGTTTTGGTAATAAAACCTAAAATACTATCACCAGGCACTGGAGAGCAGCAATTTGCTATCTGGGTTAATAAATTATCAACCCCTTCAATGCTGATATCTGATGAAGCTGATTTTTTTGAAGAACTTTTATTAGTTTCTTTGTTAACTTTAAAATCAATGCTTTGTTGAACAGGTTCTGAACCAGTTTTAAACTCTGAATTCTCTTTATCCTGCTCATTCATTGCTTGCAATAGATGTGCAATCTGACTTGAAGTTATTTCTCCTCGTCCAATGTACACAAATAAATCTTCCTTAGACTGCAAGGAAAATTTTTCAACTAATTTTTCATAGGAAAATTGTTCTATACCTAGGCGATGTATCTCTTTATCTAAAATCTCCCTGCCCATAATTACATTATAATCATGATCCTGATGTTTAAACCATGATTTAACTTTTGAACGAGCGCGTGGTGTTTTTAAATAACCCAGATGTGGATTTAACCAATCACGACTTGGTGAAGCATTTTTACGGGTTATGATTTGTACCTGTTCACCACTTTTTAATTCATAGGTGAGCTGTACCATTTTGCCATTTACTTTGGCTCCCCGACAACGTGCTCCAATTTCAGTATGCACATAAAAGGCAAAATCCAGTGGTGTTGCACCCTGAGGTAGGTCAAATAACTCTCCCGCAGGAGTTAAAACATAAACCCGATCTTGAAAAACTTCAGATTTAAAACGATCAATAAAGTCTCCGGCATTTTGTTCTTCTTCCTTCCAGTCCAATAATTGTCTTAACCAGGCAATTTTTTGTTCATAGTGACCACTTTGTTTCCCGCCTTCTTTATAGCGCCAATGAGCTGCAACACCATACTCGGCATGTTTGTGCATCTCAAAGGTACGAATTTGGATTTCAAGGGTTTTATCTTCTGGTCCAATCACCGCAGTGTGTATCGACTGATAATTATTATCCTTGGGCGTTGCAATATAATCATCAAACTCCATTGCAATGTGTTTCCATAGAGTATGGACTATTCCCAAAACATGATAACAATCTTTAACACTATCGACTAAAATCCGCACCGCACTGAGATCATATAATTGATGAAAGCCCAGCTTTTTACGCGACATTTTTTTCCAAATGCTATAAATATGTTTGGAACGCCCGGTTACTTCCCCTTTGATACCAACCTTACTGAGCTGCGACTCTAATAAACCAATAACATCGCTAATGTATTCATCTCTGTCTACTTTGCGTTGTTTGAGGTGAGTTGCAATTTCTTTATATTTTATACCTTCTGTATAACGAAAAGATAAATCTTCTAACTCCCACTTTAATTGCCATATACCCAGGCGATTTGCCAGTGGTGCATATATTTCAGCCGTTTCTCTGGCAATTAAAAGTTGTTTTTCTCGGGGTAAAAATGAGAGAGTACGCATATTGTGTAAACGATCAGCTAATTTAATCATTACTACACGTACATCTTTAGCCATTGCTAATAATAGCTTTCTAAGGTTTTCGGCTTTTAAAGTATTTTGATTGGGAAGAAAACCACTCTTAGCCTGAAACTCTGGGGAAGTAAGACTAGAAACTTCTCGCATTTTAGTTACACCATTAACCAAACTTGCAATTTCATCACCAAATTTTTCTTGTAATTGCTCAAATGTTACCTCTGTGTCTTCAATCACATCATGCAATAAAGCCGCTATAATAGATTCTGTATCCAGTTTCAAAGAGATAAGTATTTCTGCAACAGAGATTACATGAAAAACATAGGGCTCTCCTGACGCACGAACCTGACCACTATGAGCCAAATTTGAAAATTCATAGGCTTCGCGTAATCTAGAAATATCATCATCCGTATAATGCGCTAATTGTAATTGGCTCAATAGGGCCAAAAATCGTGTACCAGAGGTTATATGCTCCTCAGAAATTGCCTCTACAAATACCATAATATAATTCTAATCAATGTTCCTTAACATATTCTTCTTTAGCAACAGTCGTATAGACTTAATTAGCAACACAAGCAGTAGTCCTGTATGCATAAACAAATCAAAAATATCCAGGGGTTTAGTCAATTGCCCCATAAATAACATCTGTAGTTTTTCCAGTGAATGTGGCATTTCCTGCATAGGATATGGAACAATTGCAAGTAGAACGGCCATCATTATTAATGTTGAAAAAGGTAAACTATCTATATATTTCATCATATTTTCTAATCTAAAATCGTAGAAACCACTTTCCAGTAAAAATCCGAATAATTCTTATGGATATAGGCTTGTTAAATTAAGAAATTATACCTCTTTATTCAATCTATTTAAAAATTAAGTGCATTTATTTTGGCATATCCTTTCAAGAACGAATATTATTGCTATAAGAAAATAATTGAACAATGAGATGAATATGAAAAGCCTATTTATTGGTGGGGTAAAAAGCGGTAAATCATTACTAGCTGAACAATATACAAAAGATTTATGTACTGCAAAAAAATTAACAAAACCTGTTTACCTTGCAACCAGTGAATTTACAGATTCAGAAATGCTCAAACGCATTAGCCTGCACCAGGAGCAAAGGAAAAATCTCTTTATTACCATTGAAGAGCCTGTTGCGATCGTTCAAACTATTAGTCAATTAGAGCCCAACCAAGTGATTTTAATAGAATGTATAACCATGTGGTTAAATAATATGCTCTATCATAACTACTCTCATAGCTACATTTATGAGCAGTTACAGCTCTTATTAAAACTTCCCCAACAACTTGTTTTTGTTCTAAATGATGTTGGTGGAGGAATAATTCCTGATAATGCTTTAGCCCGAGAATTTATTGATCTCTCAGGGAAGAGTTCTCAGTTATTAGCAGTCGGTTGCCAACAGGTATTTTTTTGTATTGCAGGTATAAAACAACAGCTTAAACCTTCACTACCTGTATGTTAATTACCCTACTACGCCATGCAGAAATCCATGCCAATGATAAAGGACGGTATATAGGACATACCGATAGCCCGCTTTCACAATTTGGGGAGCAGGATGCAATCACTTTTGCAAAATATTTTGTTCAATATAACCAAAACAATAATTTTGATTATATTTATAGTTCAGATTTAAAGCGCTGTAAACAAAGCTTAAAACCCTTTTTAAGCGAGCTTAATCTAGCTATAGAGCCAGTTTATTCAAAGCTACTTCGAGAAAAATTCTGGGGAAAGCATGAAGGAAAAAATTTTGATGAAATATGTAAAATGGAAAACACCGAATATATTAATTTTGAGCAGTGGATAAATGTACTGGATGGAGAATCAATTGAAGAGTTTATCAGACGGGTAAAAATAGTTTTAGAAGAGCTGAAGCAAAATGATTATAAAAATATTTTAATTATGAGCCATGCTGGTGTTATCCGTACCCTAATTTATTTACTTAGCCAATTAAGTTTTGAAACCAGCTTTTATACCTCTTTACCATATGCTTCTTTTGTAGTTTTAAAAATATAGGCAAAAAAATTTCAGAAAGTACTAGTACTAACCTTAAGATAACTTCTTTCTTGAAATTGGAAATTTCAGAAAGTACTAACCTTAAGATAACTTCTTTCTTGAAATTGGAAATTTCAGAAAGTACTAATCTTAAGATAACTTCTTTCTTGAAATTGGAAATTTCAGAAAGTACTAATCATTGATAACTTTGAGTAAATCACTTAATTCTTCATTAAGTTCTTTATTTAACACTTTCATTTTTTCCGCATGTGTTTTTGGCTCATTTTCGGGCTCTTTATTACTGGCTAAAAAATCTTCAACACTTATTTTTGAATCTATAGCATAGGTTTTATTACCATTATTATGCTTAAATTGCTTAATTTTTCCGTCTTTAATTTCAGCAACTACTTGCTGTAATTCTTTTAGTGATCCTGAGATACGAATTTTTAACATAATAATTTATTCTAACTATAAACCAAATTAACTACGTTGACGTAAAGCCTCAAACAAACAAATACCAGTGGATACAGAAACATTTAAACTCTCGACATGACCAAACATGGGGATATTTATCAAACTATCACACTTTTCCCGAGTGAGTCTTCTCAAACCTTTTTCTTCTGCCCCCATTACAATAGCTAAATTGCCTGTTAAATCGGCCTGGTAAAGATTTTTTTCTGCTTCACCAGCTGTTCCCACTAACCAGATACCATAACTTTTAAGTAAATCCATAGTACGGGAAAGATTAGTTACCTGTATAAGTGGCACATGTTGATCTGCTCCACAGGCCACTTTTCTAACTACTGGAGTTAATGATACGGCTCTATCTTTGGGAATAATAATTGCCTGTACTGCAGCTGCATCAGCCGTTCTTAAACAAGCCCCCAGATTATGCGGATCCTGTACTCCATCCAGCAATAAAAAAAAGTAATTTGAATCTGTTTGCTCTAGTAGATCATCCAGATAGGCTTCACTTTTTGTGGTTGTAACCTGGCTATTTTGAGGTGATGAAGAAAGATAAAAAACTACCCCCTGATGCTTACCTTCTGCTAATTTGTCGAGTTCTAACTTATTTACTCTTTTTATTGTAATAGATTTAGTTTTAGCTAGATCTAACAATTGTAAAATACGTTGATCGCGGCGTTGTTTGTCAATATATAATATCGAATCCAGATCGGCTGACTTGGCAGTTAATTGATTTAACAATGCCTTAACCGCATGAAAACCATAGATAGCATCTTTTTTATTCACAAAACTACTACAAACGACGAGAAAAAGATGTTTTACGCGATTTCTTTTTGTACTTCTTTTTCTTTATTTTGGCTTCCTGCACGGGTTTATTCGTTTCAATCTTAATTGCTGAAGAGGTTTTTGATTTAGTTGGATGACTATTGCTTTTATCGGAACGAGTATCGGCAAGAATAAAATCTATCTTACGCTCATCTAAACTAACAGCCGCTACTTTAATTTTAAGCTTATCACCTAATGTATAGCTTTTGCCTGTACGCTCACCTTTCATCTGCTGGGCGGATTGATTAAAAAGATAATAATCACTTTTTAAGGAGGTTACATGTACCAGGCCTTCCACATGGATACCAATTAGCTCAACAAAGAAACCAAAACCCGTTACTGTGGTAATAATACCCTCAAATTCTTCTCCCACCTTATCATGCATATACTCACATTTTAACCAGTCCATAACATCACGAGTTGCCTCGTCTGCACGTCGCTCGGTCATAGAACAGTGCTCACCTAACTGGAACATGCTGTCCATGTTGTGCTGCATTTTCTTGCTCGTTAAAATAGATTTAATACAGCGATGTACTATTAAATCAGGGTATCTACGAATAGGGGAAGTAAAGTGGGCATAGGCCGTATAGGATAAACCAAAGTGGCCCAGGTTTTCTGCCTCATATCTTGCCTGTGATAAGCTGCGTAACATCATAGTTTGCAACATATCAAAATCAGTGCGTTCTTTAATTGAATCTAATAAAGCCGCATAATCCGAAGCTTGAGGCTCATCTCCACCGCTAAGGCTAAGTCCTAATAGAGCGAGTGCTTCACGTAAGGACTGTAATTTAGTTTCGGTGGGGCCCTGATGATTTCGATACAAGGCTGGAATTTTATTTTTTAATAAAAATTCTGCTGCACAAACATTGGCTGCCAGCATACATTCTTCAATAATTTTATGTGCATCATTTCTATAAACAGGCACAATTTTATCAATTTTTTTATTTTCACCAAAAATAATTTGGGTTTCTACGGTATCAAAATCAATTGCACCACGTTGTTTACGTTTGTTATTTAATACCTGATAGAGTTGGTATAATTCATGTAAAGCAGGGAGTAAATTAGCATGTTGTTTGCATAATTCAGCATCACCATCAATTAGCATATCCGCTACTTGATCATAAGTAAGGCGAGCATGAGAACAAATTACTGCCTCGCTAAACTCATAATCTAAAACTTCGCCAGTGGTGGAAAAACTCATATCACAAACCATTGCCAAACGATCTACATGAGGATTTAAAGAACATAAACCATTAGATAATTGTTCTGGCAACATAGGTATAACACGCCCAGGGAAGTATACCGAAGTTCCTCGATTTTGAGCTTCCCGATCTAAAGCGGAGGATTCTTTTACATAATAAGAAACATCAGCAATAGCTACTTTTAGTCGCCACCCTTCATTTGTTTTAACACAAAAAACCGCATCATCAAAATCTTTGGCATCTTCACCATCAATAGTAACAAAGGATGTTTTAGTTAGATCAACACGTTGTTTTTTATCTTCTGGCTGAACTTCAGTCTCTAAGCCACTGACCATTTTTTGCACTTCATCAGGCCATTGGTGAGGAATATCATGAATGCGAACTGAAACCTCAATTTCTTGCCCAGCTTGCATATGCTCGCCAAGAACTTGAATAATAACCCCTTCTGATTCTTTAAAGTAAGTGGGGTATTCTTTAATTTCTACAACAACAATCTGCCCTTCTTCCACCTCAGTTGGATCATCATCCGCAATAAAAATATCATGATCAATTTTTTTATGGTTAGGCATTACCATAGCACGCCCAGTAACCGAAGTATAAAGTCCTGTAATGGTATGGGTATTATGGTTTAAAACTTCAGCAACAACACCATGACGACGGCCTTTACGGTCTGTTCCTGTAACCCTAACTGCAACACGATCTTCATGAAATAATAAGCGCATTTCACGTTGGCCTAAAAAGATGTCTTCGCCACCATCTTCTGCAAGTACAAAACCAAATCCATCAGGATGAGAGCTGACAATTCCTTCTAAAAGTTCAAATTCGCTGATTAAATGATAATAGCCCTTAATCCAGACTAACTGACCATCGCGCTCCATAGCTTTTAAGCGGCGACGAATACCTTCTAATTGATCTGGATCAGATAGCTCAAATACCTCAATAATTTGATCTCGGTTTAAGGGTTTGCCCTCTGTTTCAATCAATTCAAGAATATATTCACGGCTGGGAACAGGATTTACATAATTCTGTTTTTCCCTATCTGCATATGGATCATTTTTTTTTGTATGTTCAGTCATTCAATTTGTCTTTTATTAAGTATTCATTATTATAATTATTGTGCTAAGCTCCAGTCTATTAACTCGCAAAAGGATCTTTTACAATAATAGTCTCATCTCTATCTGGCCCAGTTGAAATAATATCAATAGGTGTTTTAGTCAGTTCTTCAATGCGGCTTAAATATGCCTTTGCATTTGCAGGTAGTTCATCATAGCTTTTAGCACCTACTGTAGATTCTGACCAACCTGGAATTTCTTCATATATTGGAGTGCAACGCTCATAGGCATCTGCGCCTAAAGGAGGCATGCTAATAGTTTTACCATCCATTTGATAAGCAGTACATATTTTTAAGGTTTCCATTCCATCTAAAACATCTAACTTGGTAATGCACATACCAGTAACACTATTGTTTTGGTTAGAGCGATTAAGAGAGACAATATCTAACCAGCCACAACGTCTTGAACGCCCTGTAGTTGCGCCAAATTCATGGCCTTTTTCACCCAGGTATTGACCAATATCATCAAATAATTCTGTTGGGAAAGGTCCGGCACCAACCCGAGTGGTATAAGCTTTAGTAATTCCTAAGATGTAGTCAAAAAATCGTGGTCCAACGCCTGAACCTGTAGCTGCTCCACCTGCGGTCGTATTTGAAGAGGTAACATAAGGGTAAGTACCGTGATCAATATCTAATAAAGCGCCTTGTGCTCCTTCAAAAAGAACATTATCTCCGTTTTCTCGGTATTCATGCAATAAGCCAGTCACATCACAAATCATTGGTCTGATACGTTCTGCTAAAGCTAAAGTATCATCAAGAACTTTTTGATAATCAACAGTATCCACTTTGTAATAGTTAACTAAAGCAAAATTATGATATTCCATCACTTCTTTTAGACGTGCAGTAAAAATCTCTTCATTAAGCAAATCACCTGCACGCAAGCCTCTTCTAGAGACCTTATCTTCATATGCTGGTCCAATTCCACGCCCTGTTGTACCAATGGCTTTTTTTCCTCGGGCAATTTCTCTAGCCTGATCCAGAGCTACGTGGTATGGCATAATTAAAGGAGTTGCTTCACTGATGCGTAGTTTTCCTTCTGCATCAATACCCTGCTCTTTTAATTCATCAATTTCTTTAATTAAAGCATCTGGAGCTAATACAACACCATTGCCTATCATACAAATTACGTTGTCACGTAATATACCCGATGGAATAATGTGTAATACGGTTGTTTTTCCATCAATGACCAGAGTGTGTCCTGCATTGTGTCCACCCTGAAATCTTGCTACAGCAACGACGTTATCTGTAAGTAAGTCTACTACCTTTCCCTTACCTTCATCGCCCCACTGTGAACCAATAATTACAACATTCTTGCCCATTAAAAATCCCTCATAATTCCACAATTATCCAGCTGTCACCTTCTTTTTTTAAAAGACGACTACAACCCATTTCATTTAAATCTAATGTTTGTCCAGTTAACTCACGAATAACCCGTTCACCACTGGCTCTTAATTTACTAATCTGTTGCTCTAATAAGTCATCTGCCTCATCAACATAAGGTGCAAAAATGGCCTGACTGCTTAGTTTTTCTTCTAAATTTTTATTAATATCCGATAAACTGACTAAGTGAGCCAGATCAGTACTAAAACCTGTTGCTGCACGAGAACGCCCGAAGGTTTTGCCAATTCCATCATATCTACCACCCATAGCTACTGCCTGACCATGTCCAGGTACATATGCAGAAAAAACCAGTCCAGTGTGGTAATTAAAGCCTCTGAGTTCAGCTAAATCAAAAAATAAATTAACATCAGGTAATATGTTTTGTAAATAATCAGCAATGGCCTGTAAATCATCCAATGCTTTCAAAATATCTGGCTCTTGAAATAAATTCCTTGCACTACTAATAATGCTTGGATCACCATGCAATTTAACTAAGACCAAAAACTTATCCATTAATTCCTGAGTTAAATTCAAGCGTCTTAACTGCTCTTGAATATCACAGATAGATTTGCGCTGAATTGCATCAAATAATAGTTGTTCTTCATTTTTCCCAAGACCAGCAGATTCTGCTAACGCACTGAAAATATTTACATGCCCAAAATCCAGAGTAATATCTTTAATACCCACCTGAGTCAGGGTATTCACTAATAACTCAATAATTTCTATATCACTTTGATATCCTTGATGCCCATAGATCTCAGCACCTAATTGCATCGGGCTTCGAGATTGGGACAGACCTTCCAATCGGGTCTTTAATACTTGCCCAATATAACAAAATCGAGTGGGATGATCGTGTTTAATATGGTGTGCATCAATGCGCGCCACTTGAGGAGTCATATCTGCACGAATACCCAGCAGCCGACCTGACATTTGATCGGTTAGACTAAAGGTCATTAATTCTAAATCATAGCCTGTTCCCGTTAACAACGAATCTAAAAAATCGATAACTGGAGGATCAACTAAATCATAACCCCAGCTATAAAACATATCTAACAAGTCACGACGTTTTAATTCAATGGCCATTGCCTGTGGAGATAGTATTTCACTAATACCCTCGGGTAAAATCCATTGTTCATTTTTTAACATATCAGTCCAAATATAAGGCTATTATTTTTGTTTTTTTTATTTACTTTGTTCTTTAAGATGTGCTTTTATTGCTTAGCTTTTTATTGTTTAAGAACAAAAACTAAAAAGGCTCCTAGTATCATACTAGAGAGCCCCATAATACGGAGTTTTTTATCATCCATTTCTTGCAAGGTTGCTAATAAGCTTCTAAACCTGGTTGGGTTAAGGCTTGGCATCAAGCCCTCCCAGACCAGAACTAAAGCCATAGCCACTAATAAGTCCTGCCACATGGACTAGTTTCCTATCCCTGTAGAACCACCTTTTGCAGAAAGCCCCGCAGATTTTTTAAAGTAATTAAAAAAGTCTGAATCAGGAGAGATAACCATCATATCAGATGATTGTCCAAAAATTTTCTTATACGCATTCAGGCTGCGATAAAAGCTAAAAAACTCAGCATCTTTATTAAAGGCACTGGCATAAATTTCAGCAGATTTTGCATCTCCCTTACCTCGAAGGATTTCAGCCTCTTTATATGCAGTAGCTAAAATAATAGTTCTTTCTTTCTCTGCCTGAGCACGAATAATTGTAGCCTGTTCTTGTCCACGTGAACGATAATCTTTTGCAATACGCTGACGCTCAGATTCCATACGCTGATATACCGATAAACTGACTTTTGATGGTAAATCAATACGCTTAATTCGTACATCAACAATTTCAATACCAAACGCTTTAACATCTTTATTGGCAGAGACATTGATATTGTCCATAATTTCATTACGTTCACCAGAAATAACTTCGTGCATTAAACGTTTACCAAATTCAGCTAATAAGCCTTCTGAAATAATAGTGGATAAACGATCTTCTGCATTAGCGGTATTACCCCGCATAGAAGTATAGTATTTTTCTACATCAACAATACGCCACTGAATAAAGGAGTCAACAATTACATTTTTCTTTTCTTTAGTCAGGTAACGGGTTGGCCTTGCATCAAAACTCTGGATACGCGCATCAAACTTACGTACATTATTAATAAAAGGAATTTTAGCATGTAGGCCAGGCTCAAATTCAGATGCAACAATTTTGCCCCATTTAAACATAATGGCTTTTTCAGTTTCATTCACTGTAAAAATTGATGCCGAACCAATAGTAAAAATAACAAAGGCAAAAATAGCAATTATAATTTTCATTAACGTCTCTCCCTTGTTCTGTCTCTGCCTCTTGAGCGACTGGATGAATCACTATTAGTATCAAAGCGACGAACATCTGAATCACTATTACCTACTGATGATTGTGAACTATCCGTTGACATATTTTGTCTGCGTTGATTAGCAATAAGTTTATCTATGGGTAAATACATCAGATTACTATTTTGACCATTTCCATCAACCAGTACTTTGCTGGTATTGGATAAAACCGATTGCATTGCATCAATATATAAACGCTCTCTAGTCACTTCTTTCGCAAGTGAATATTCTTTTAAAATACTCTCAAAACGACTCGCTTCACCCTCTGCTTCTGAAATTACTTTAGCACTATAGGCTTCAGCATCAGCAACTCGTTGTGCCGCATTACCACGAGCTTTTGGTAGTATTTCATTTTGATAGGTTTCAGCCTGATTAACAAATTTTTGCTTGTCTTCTCTTGCTTTTACTGCATCATCAAAGGCATGTTGCACTTGCTCTGGTGGCTGTGCATCACGCAAAACAAAGTTGGTAATAATCAGGCCTGATTTATAGCGGTCTAAGATAGTCTGTGCCAGAACTTGAACTTTCTGTGAAATTTCTGCTCGACCTCCCGTGATAATATAATCCATATCATTAAGACCAATTATTTCGCGGATAGAACTTTCAGTTACCTGTTTTAGTACCTGACCAGGCTCTTTTACATTAAAGAGGAACTGTTCTGGATTTTGAACCCTGAACTGCACTGTCATTTTAATATCAACTATATTTTCATCCTTAGTTAACATTAAAGATTCACTTTCGCGGTCGCCAAGATTAATACTCTGGATTGCAGAAACATCAACAATATAGTATTCCTGAACAATAGGTAAATGCCATTGTAAACCTGCTTCAGCAGTTTTATTATAAGCACCAAGTTGTAATACCACCGACTGTTTACCCTGATCTACCGTGTATATACCCGATAAAAACCAGATAGCCGTAGCAATTACAAAAGCAATGATTAAAATTATATTATTTAATCCACCACCACCTGACGATTTGATATTGCTAACGTTTCCATTATCGCCAGAATTATTAGAAGCTGATTTTTTTCCACCCAGGAATTTTCCCAGTTTTTCATTCATTTTTTTAATCAGCTCGTCCAGATCAGGCGGGCCCTGATCATTTTTATTTCCCCAAGGGCTATTGCCCTTAGAATCCCCCGGTTCATTCCAGGCCATTAAATTCTCCATTTCAACAAATTAATTCGGCTATTATATACAAAATATCCAACAACTGAAATTTAAATCGGTCATCATTTTTAATATATATCACTTTTTTTTTATTTATAAAGACCTTCTCATCCAAATCCTACAAAAAAAGACTAAAAATCTGACCTGATTATATACCCAGACTTACAACAAATAAAAACTAATCCAGTAGAATAAAATTTACTGATAGCACAAGCAGTTATTTAAATTTATCAATTAACACTTAAAGGAAATCATTATGAAACTAATAAATATTTTAACTCTATCAAGTGCACTACTATTATCCAGTTTAATTATTCATGCTGAACCTGTGAATATTAATACTGCGGATGTAAGTACTATCTCAAATAAATTAATAGGAATTGGACTTATTAAAGCACAGGCAATTGTTGATTATAGAAAATTGCATGGAAAATTTTCCAGTGCAGAACAAATTATCATGGTAAAAGGAATAGGAGAAAAAACTTTTAAAAAAAATCTTGAAGATATCTTATTATAGTAATAATTTGGTTAAACATTGTTCATAATCAGCCCTATTTAAAGCCAATTTAAAAAAAATTAAAAAAAATTAAAAAAAAAAGCACTCAGTGCTTGCTTTAAAAAAAAAAACAGTTACAATGTGCGCTCAGT
Organism: Pseudomonadota bacterium; assembly: GCA_045047105.1. Lineage (GTDB taxonomy): Bacteria > Pseudomonadota > Gammaproteobacteria > GRL18 > GRL18 > JADGAU01. The sequence continues at coordinate 35,646 of JASFYQ010000017.1, forward strand.
TCGGGTTGAGACACTTTTACACGAACAAAACATTGAACTTTTTGTTCAATATTTAAATTTGGGGCGCTAGCTCAGTTGGTAGAGCAGTGGACTTTTAATCCATTGGTCGAGGGTTCGAATCCCTCGCACCCCACCAAATTTAAAGCCTTGCATATCAAACGATTGCAAGGCTTTTTTGGTTTCTAAGCCAGTCAATTTTTATTATAATAATTTAATACCCAGTGAATAAATACCTTTGTAATAAAGTTAAAATACTATTATAGAATAAATGAGCCAGTCAATTTGTCCAATATGTAAAAGCAACAATAACTGTATGATTGCAAGCAATAAAACTTGTTGGTGTAATGATATAAAAGTAGACAAAGGGTTAATTGATTTAGTTGCAGAAAAAGATCAGGCTAAAAGCTGTATATGTCGCTCCTGTATTAAAAAATTTAATATCAACAAAGCCGCATCATAGCAGCATTGTTGCTATAGTGATGAAATAGAAATTATTTTCTGTTTAAGCAATTGTTCAAATTCCTCTGCGGGCATGGGTTTAGCATAAAGGTAGCCTTGCATTTTAATCCGACCTTTATTCTTACTAATAAAAACCTGTGCTAACTCTATATTTATATAGCAAGGATAACCAAATAAGGGGATATCTTTAACCTGCCTCTGGACATAAATAATAATCGTTCCTTGTTTCCCTGTAACAGGATCTATTGCTTTTCCTTCTCTTATCTCTGCTGCATAAAATATGGGCTGTTTTATGCTCTTTATATAAGGTTATTTTATTGACTATTTGTCCGCTAAGACCCAAAATATTGGCTGGAATGTTAATACTCATATAAAAATTAAGACTATATAGTTAAAAAGCATGTGTAAAAATATAAATAAAGCAGCTCTATGAATAATTATTTTAAAGATATTATCTGCAAAACCACTGGAGCTACTGAGCTTTTTGAAATTAAGGTAATTCAAAGTCTATGGAGTGGTTATGGAAAAATTGTACGCTATGGATTAATAGGCTGTAGTAGAAAAACGGTGGTAGTTAAGCATGTACAACTACCTAATCAAAAATCTCACCCTCGTGGTTGGAATACAGATATTTCTCATCAGCGTAAAATAAAATCTTACCAGATTGAAATTGCCTGGTATCGCTTATGGAGCAAGTATTGTGATATTAAATGCCGTGTTCCTTATTGTCTTGCCTTTGAATCAGTTGAAGATGAAGTTTTAATCGTACTGGAAGACTTAGACCAAAGTGGTTATCCCAAACAAAAGAATACAGTTTCTATGGCAGAGTTAAAAATTTGCCTTTCATGGTTAGCAAACTTCCATGCTACGTTTATGACTAAAAACCCCGATGAACTCTGGCCAATAGGTACCTATTGGCATCTTGATACTCGCCCAGATGAATTACAGGCATTAAATGATATTAAGTTAAAAAATGCCGCTTATGCCATTGATCAGCAACTACAAAACTGTACTTATCAGAGCTTTGTTCATGGTGATGCAAAACTTGCCAACTTTTGTTTTTCTACTGATGGAAAAAAAGTTGCAGCGGTTGATTTTCAATACGTTGGCGGTGGTTGTGGAATGAAGGATATTGCTTATTTTATTGGTAGTTGTCTTTATGAAGAAGACTGCGAACGGTTTGAAACTGAATTACTTGATTATTATTTCTCTCAACTAGAGCATGCTTTAAGTAAAAAAATCAAATTAAATAGTCAGTTGATAGTAAATTTTTCTGCTTTAGAAAAAGAGTGGCGAGCACTATATCCTCTGGCATGGACTGATTTCCATAGGTTTGTAAAAGGCTGGAGTCCTGATCATTGGAAAATTCATGGTTATAGTGAAAGAATTGCAAACCAAGTAGTACAACAATTATTAAAATAGTTAAATAATCCAGATGCAATTATCTAAAACCGATCTACTACTTTTAACAGATAATGCTATTGCTGCTGCATTTCAGGCGGGAGAAGTAATTTCACAGTATATGCAACAGTCAGTTGAAGTACACAGCAAAATTGCTGGGGATAGCCATGCATCACAGGTTGTGACTGAGGTTGATATTAAATGTCAGCAAATAATAGAGACAATATTACTTGCCGATTGTAAAATATTTGATTTAGCTTTTTTAACAGAAGAAAGTGTAGATGATAAAAAACGCCTGGAAAAAGATTATTTTTGGTGTGTTGATCCACTTGATGGAACCTTACCCTTTATTGAGAAATCCTCTGGTTATGCAGTATCTATTGCCTTAGTATCACAGTCAGGAATACCGGTTATTGGTGTGATATACGATCCTCTAGAACAAACCTTATATCATGCAATTTATGGAGAAGGTGCTTTTCGTAATGGAAAAAAGTGGAAATATAAAAATGTTATAGCGCCTAATAAACATCACCTGACCATTGTTAGTGATCGTAGTTTTATCCAACAGGATTATTACCATTCAATAATCCTGGCACTGGGAACTATTGCTGACAAACTGGATTATATTGGCCTGAAGTTAATCCACCATGGTGGTGCGGCAATGAATGCTTGTTGGGTATTAGAGAATTCTCCTGCAGTATATTTTAAATTTCCCAAACAACAGGATGGTGGTGGCAGTTTATGGGATTATGCTGCTAGCGCCTGTTTATTTAATGAAATAGGTGCAGTGGTAAGTGATATCCATGGACAGACTCTTAACCTGAATAGAGCCCAATCCAGTTTTATGAACCATGCGGGAATTATTTATAGTTGTAGTCAGGATTTATCTCAGGAAATATCTCAGATATATAATAATTATTTACAGGCCCAGGCTATATAAAAATAACTATATATCCATTTTCAGGTATAACGGGTAAGCGTATTATTCTACCCGATTACGCCCATTATGTTTTGCTAAATACAGTTTATCATCCACCTGTTGTAAAAAATTAACTAAGCTCTCTTCTGACGCTTGATTTAGATGCATTAGAGGAGAAATTTCTATCAAACCAATGCTTACACTGATATGAATTTTATAAGCCTCATATTTAACCAGGGTATGATTTACTTTATTACAGACTCCATCTAATATTTGTTTGCCCTTAGCATAATCTAATGCAGGCATAATCATTACAAACTCTTCCCCACCAAAACGAATAATAATATCCGAGGCTCTTAAACTTTTAGTTAATAAATTTGCAAAAAATTTTAAAACTACATCACCCGCAACATGCCCATAAGTATCATTTATCTTTTTAAAATGGTCCAAATCACACATAGCAAAAATATAGCTATTTTTTGTTGCCAAAGCAATTTCATATTGATTAAAGAAAATTTGCTCTAATAGGGAGCGGTTCAAAACGCCAGTAAGTTCATCTTTAGCGGCACAGGCAATCATACGTTTATTATCAATCAACATTAATTCTGTACCAATCTCCATTGAGGTGAGATCCGCTTTTTCCAGATAAGAAATACAAACATGAAAATTTTCATCAATATGTTCTAAATAATAGGCTATTTTTTTACCCAAATAATGCAAGGTCTCATGCAATTGAACCATTTTACTGTATTTACTATTATTAGAAATAAGTAACTTTGCATCAGATAATAGCCATTTACCAAAATGGCATTGAGTTGGGTCTTTTTCAGGAACAATTGTAGAATCTTTTAATCGAATAGCCTCTGATAATTTAAATAACCATTTAACATGTAACTCATAATGATTAATAACGTCTTTATCTACCACTTCAGATAAACTGGCTAAACGCAAATTGATATTAGATTGTAGGGTTTTTATATAATGCTCTAGATAAGACTGTGCCATTTGATTCTCAGCATAGTCAAAACGATGGCATAAAGTAATAACAGCCTCACTTTTATGCATATTTAAAAAAATATGGATTAATTTACTTTTAAGAAAACCCAGTTCATTAATTAAAACAATATAAGGTATATCCGCTTTTATATTAATATCAATTAAAGCTTTTGCTGCTAAATAGAAATTATCTTCACTTGCTTCTACTGCTGAATCAAAAACTTTTTTAAAATAGTTTGCGATGGATATATCAAAACTTTCAGATTCATGGCTTTCATTTAGAATGTACATATCAATAAACTCTTGAAATGCTTCTGCTTTATGTTTTTCAATTGCTTGAGAAAAATCGAGCATACAAAATACCCATTGTTAATTAAGTTAAGAAAGTGCTAATTAAGTTAAGAAAACAATTTTGCCAGTTTATGACAAGCTATTATCTAGTACTTGTTTTTTTTCAAGCATTGTTAAAGTATAGCAGAATCAGAAAAATAATACTTTAATAACCTGAACTTAGCGCCACAATTATATTTTTATAATAAAAAACAGGATTATTAAGCTCTAGATGTATATTTTCCAGTAGCTGTATTTATTTTTATTATTTCAGCCTCACAAAGGTACTCGGGAACCTGAACCACAAACCCCGTTTCCAAAATTGCCGGTTTAGTCCTTGCAGCTGCAGATGCTCCCTTTATCGCAGGCGCTGTTTCAATTATTTTTAAAGATACACTCGCAGGCAATTCAATACCAATTAAGCTATCCTCATAAATCATACCTAAAATTGCATCCTGTCCATCTGGTAGATAATTTGCTGCTTCATCAATATCCGCAATGGATAAAGTATATTGATTATAATTTTCACCATCCATAAAAGTATAAAACTGATCATCTTTAAATAAAAATTGCAATTGACGACGAGTACAATCTGCCTCTTTTATAAAGTCTGTACCAGATAAAGTCTGCTCAAGCTTTTGCTTCTTTTGAATATTCATAAAAGTAATTTTATAAAGTGTATTAGCCCCCCTGGAAGATGGACTTCTAACATCAATATTTCGGGTTTGGAACAATTGCCCATCAATTTCTACAATTGCACCTTTTTTAAGATCGGAAGCTTTTGGCATGAAGAGGTATCCTATTAATAATTAAATAAATTCAGCTTTATATTTTAACAAATAATTGCACTTTCAGCACGAAATCTAAAATATAAGTTAAATGCTCAAAGCTGCACAAAACCATTTTTAATTTGCATGGTTGTGGGAAAATTATTTTCGTATAATGCGCCTGTACCTAAGCCCTGATGTAAAACTGGTTGGAACTGAGCGGTATACTGAGTTATAGCATTTAAAGCAATATTAGATTCCAGAGCAGAAGTTAACCACCAATTAATATCAAGTGATTGTGCTAATTTAATCCACTGTAGTGTAGAGTTAAATCCACCCAGTAGAGTAGGTTTTAAAATAATATATGCAGGTTGAATAGCGGATAATAAATCTTCTTGTTGCTGCTTATCTATAATACCAATCAATTCTTCATCTAATGCAATTTTAATAGGGGATGAGCTACAGAGTTTTGCCATTGCAGTTATTTGGCCTGCTCTAATAGGCTGTTCAATGGAATGAATATTTAATTCAGACCATTTTTCTAATATATTTTGAGCCTGATTGATTGCATATGCACCATTTGCATCCAGACGAATTATGAGTTTTTTTGCTGAATATTTATTCCGAATCAAACGAACTAATTGATATTCTTTTTCAAATTCTAAACTACCCACTTTAATTTTCAGGCATTGATAACCTGCGTATAATTTGGCTTCAATTTGCTGTTGCATAAAATCCAAATCCCCCATCCAGATTAAACCATTAATGGGAATAGTAGTATTAGTTAAATCAAAGTAATCTTGTCTGCCACCACGTTGTAGATCCAATAGGGCCATTTCAAACGCAAATCGCAGGCTGGGTAAATGGGCAGGAATATATTTATTAATGGTAGAAGAGTGAAGATTTTTATTACTTAGGCTTTGGCAATAATTATCCACAATGGTTGCAAAATTTTCAGAGTAGTCTGGACTTAATCCTGACAAAGGAGAGGCTTCACCCAGGCCAATAATATCTGGCTGATTTTTTTTTGAAATGTGGATAATATAACAGTCATGCTGACTCAGCTCACCTCTGGAGGTTTTTGCGTTAAAGCAAAATTTTAGTGTTTTTTTTTCCAGCGAATGAAGTAATTTGAGTCAGACATTTATTTTTTAAGCAATGCTAGATATTAGCACTAATCATCCGTGATAGAGAGATAGGCTAATAGAGCTTGTATTTGTTCTTCACTATAGGCTTTAAATGCTTCGTCTTCATCATCATAATCATGATGACGTTTTTTTGCATTATAATCTATGATCTGCTTTCTTAAGTATTGAGTGTATTGACCAGATAATGGCGGAGTGTCCGATTTTTTCTTACCCTTACCTGCAACACCATGACAAATTTTACACTCTTTATTATAAAGTTTTTTGCCAAGTTGAATATCTCCCCCAACGCGAGGAATATTCAAAACTTTTTTAGCAATTAAGAGTTTCTCATATGCCGTGGTATCTGCTTTAAAATCAGGTATTTTAGTCTGTAATTTAATCGTTTCTATATAAGCCGTAACTGAATAGATATCATCATCAGGCAACTCTCTATCATTAGCATACGGCTTCATTGGCAGATTATGGCGCTGATTATTTTTAAACAGGCCCAATTGCTCACGTAAATATTTTTGCGGGAAACCTGCAAGGCGAGGATATTCTCCCCCTTTTCCACCTTCAGCAAATTCACCATGACAACCCGCACAAACTTCATTAATTTCTTCACCCAGACCTAAATCTATTTCATAAGCGGGTTCTTCTGATGCATCCTGATTGTCTGAAAAAACTACCGAACTGGAAAATAAAATAAAGAATAAGACTACAACAGATATTATTCTCTGGATCAAGGCAAATCACCTCTTCTAAATAGGCGATAACCAATGTATGCGGACAAAGTACCCAATGAAACGGGATAGAATATAGACCAGATTAGATACCCTGTATTACCGAAAGTATCCAGAATAATATAAGCTGACGGGCCTAATAAAACCAGCTGAGGATCAAATAACATCATTGCTGCGGTTCTAAATACTTGCAGAGGATTAATTAAGGATATTAACACGGCTGTTTCCGCAGGAAGTCCTCCTCTTATCATTACACCTAATAATATCAGATCCATAAATAATAATAATGCCAGCCAGATCATAAAGGCTGCACCCTGAGCCACATCAGAGGAACGAGCAATAGTTGATATCAACATACCAATCCCTAAAAAACACCAGGCCACTGCCATTAATAAACTGGTATAACTAATAAATAAAATCCAGGGAACATCTATGCCTTTAATTAAAGACCAGATAACAGCTCCTACCATAGCTAAAAATACAGGTAAAAAAACCACTACAAATCGTCCTAAAAACTTTCCCCAGAACCATGCGGATAAACTCACGGGAAAAGAGAGCATGTATTCAAAAATACCTGCTTCTCGGTCACCTGCTACTGACCTCACCGTAGTTATCAAGACAAACACGGGCAGGATTGCAATAGAAAGTTGTATATAGGTTATTAATAGTCGAGACAGACCCGTAAAGCCCATAATCCGTGATTCAGTAACTCCAAACACAAATAATAATACTACTATTCCCCCAAAAACTGAGGTATAAACCATAAACCATTTGGCCCTTAAGGACTCAACTATATCTGCTTTTGCAGTTAACCATAAATTTTTCATATTAGTGCTTAAAATTCCCGCCGTGTATATTTAATTTCTTTTCTACTTCATCAATGTGTTGTCTTGCTTGTATAAAGTTAATAGCTCCTTTTTGCTCAGTTGCAACAGCCCCAAGACCATAGTTCATTGGAGTTATTTGCTCCTTGATATACCAAGCTGTTTTTGCATTGATCCATTTTCCTGAATTAACATCAGTTACCCAAATTTCAGTCTTTTCATCCGCCTGCCATGTTTGTTGTTGTTTGGCAGCCAACCATAATGAAGCGCAGCCAACATCATCAAAGCGAAATACTTTTGAACGTTTATTTTTTGGAAAAACTCGAACCTGAGCGCTAAATTTTCTATCACTTAACATCATCTGGCAACGGTCACAGGCATCGCGATCCCATTTAACATCAACAGGCCCAGCTTGTTTGTCTCCACAGCCAGATAAAAGGACAAAAATAAACAACAGGCTTGAAATAACTGAATAATTTTTCATAATAACTAATGTATGTTTCTATAATTTTGTATTATTTTTCATCCATATGGATAGATGAAACAAGTGCTGCATAACGTGACAAAACACCTAAAAAGCGTAATCTGTCCGGGCCAGAAATCTTACCCACCCAGTGTTGGTTATCGGTTGTGGTAAATTCCCACTTCTGAATTGCTTTGGCAAAAGCTGCATCTTCACGGCGGGTTTTAATCTCGGTGTGAAATAAACTATTCAGGTCAATTTCATCTTCAACTTTATCATCTAGCACAATTTTACCCTGATCCATTTCAATTACACGATTTACCAATGGAGCAACTTCATCGAGACGGTGACTGGAAATTAACATGATGGAATTTTCAACTTTTGTAGCCAGGATATTAAAGAAAATATGTCTTGCTTCAGGATCCAGATTTGCAGCAGGTTCATCCATAATCAAAATATCTGCATCTCGTCCCAGAGCAATACTGATAAGAATTTTTTGTTTTTGGCCACCTGATAATTTAACAAAGGGTAAGGATTTAATTTTAATAAAATCTAATCCCAATTGCTCTATCATATCTATAATTTTTTGTTCTTTAGATTCACATAAATTAGCTACAAAACTAACCAGTTGAGCTACTGGTATTTTTAGTGGTGGTGAAATCTGTGGAACAAAACCAATGTGTTTGAGCACATCAGTACGAAAATCACGTGGTTTTTTTCCATCAATTAAAACATTGCCAGAATAAACATACTCACCTAATAAGCAACGAATCAACGTAGTTTTACCTGCGCCATTTGATCCAACTAAAGCAATTCTTTCACCTTTCTTAATGGATAAGTCCAGTTCTTTTAAAACCTCAACTTTACCAAATTTTTTGCTTAAACTATTAAATTTTATCATTTTAATATTCTTTTATTTCGTATTATCAATTATCAATTATCAATTTATCACTACCAATGTTTGTATCCTGATGTCTGGTTAATCCCTTAAACTCAAAACTTAATGAGCTGGTTGGACAGGCATCAATACATAATCCACAGCGGGTACAATCTGCTCCAATAGGAATACGTACATCGATACTACGATTTTTAATGGTTACGTCTAAAACATGGGGAACTAGACAGACATTACGACAATCTCCCTCATGCTTACAATCGTTCATATCATAACTTACTCGTAGAGGTGAAAAAACCCCCACTAAACCATAAGTAATGCCGATAGGACATACATATCGACACCATGCTCGTCTAGATACAAATACCTCAAAGGCTAACAAAAACCCAACCCATGCCAGTGCAATAGTTGGCCCATAAATAAGGGCTCGGCTTAAAATTCCAGTAGGTGAGATAAATTCATACACGGTATAACCTGTAACTACGGCTAATAGCACAAAAAGAACATAAAATACGGAGCGTACTCGCCGATCAAACTTTATATCCTTAACTAGATCTTTTCTGGTTAAATACAGGTGTAATTTTTCTGCCCATTCAGCTAGTAAGTGATAGGGACAAACCCATGAGCAAAATGTTCTGCCACCGAGTAAAAACCAGGCAATAAAAATTGTTATAGTACCAATAATTAGGTTTATTAAAATCACTTTAAAGGCCAGGGTCACTTGCAAGGCAGAATTTAAATCTGCCATATGGAAACCAATAAAACGTGATGCAGTTAATGCACCTTCTAATACTTGAATATCCAGAGCATAGGAAAACAGGAATAAAAAGTTAACAGACAATAAAGTTAACCAGCGACGTTTTAACCATTTATTTTTTGCTGTGGCATGGTGTTTATCATGTAAGTCAATCAGTTCTTGCTTGCTAACCTTTATGCCTTTTTTATAAAAATAAACTTTTTTAACTTCAGCAGATAACTCATCACTATTTGGTTTTCTTGGATTTGCACCCAATAACTGCAGGAATGACTCTTTAAATAAGTTCATTAGTGAGCCCCTCCAACAAGTGCTGCAGGTAAAGCAGCATCGGTAAGCTTGTTATAATTTATAGTAATAGCTGGTGATGCGGCAGGGCAAACCATTTCACATACACCGCAGCCAACACAGCCATCAAGAATAACTGGCTTCATACGTTTTTCACCTGACTCAGAGCTTATAGGCTCAAGTCGAATGGCATGTTCTGGAGGACATTCATTACCATGTTGCTCTGCTACCCGTTCAATTTTTTCCATTTTATCTTTTTTAGCTTCTGCTGCAACACATTGGCTAATTCTAATTTCTATAGGACACAAACGAACACAAAGATCGCAGATCTCTAAATCAAAATCTTTATCTGCCAATTTAATGGGATTCCATCGATCTACATCATCAAATCGTAATAAGCCCTGATAGTCGGCTCCCCGTGCTTGCCCCTTAAAACCTTTTGCATGGATTGCCAGACACTCTTTTGGCTCACTCAACTCTGCAAAGCCCATACGTGTATCAGCAGGATAATCTAGTAGGTGTGTTAATGCTCCCGTAGGACAGGCTAAAACACATTGCAATCCATCGCAGGAAAAGTCACAGGCCTGATCTCGGGCGACTAAATAAGCAGCACCAAGCCCAAAACCTGAACCCATATCATCCAGCTCAATAGCTTTTACTGGACAAACTTGAACACATTGGCCACATTTAATACATGCTGCCAGGTAGTCTTTTTCATTTAATGCGCCTGGCGGGCGTAATCGAGTACGTTGACCACTGCTAGACAGAGGAATAATTCCTAGCATAGAAATGCTAGTCACACCCGCTGTTAGTGCAATAGAACGTAAAAATCGACGTCGAGCCTCTTGTTTACGCTTTGAAGGAGGCCTGACTTTTTGCTTTTGTGATGATGTGTTTTGTGTATTATCAGTCATAAGGCTTATTTAAAGTATTTATTAACTTCTGCCTGTTCAACATTATTGCGTTTAATTGTAATGGCAGACTCTATCACAGGTTGTTTATCTCGCAGAATTAAATTAGGAGGACTAAATGGTGCTAGTCGCTCTAAAAAATCAATAGTTTCAAGCATTGGTGAACCTTTAAAAAACTGGGCATTTGGAATATCTTGCCAGATACGATCGGCATAGGCATATAGTTCGTATGGTGTATCTCCTATACCATTTTTATCCACATCAAAACCTTCAAAATCATCCCAGTAATTTCCTAACCAAACATTTCTATTGGCGGTTTTCCCACCAGAAATGAGTACCTGAGAAATATTCGATTTAAACTGATTATTTTTAAATTCATTGCCATACCAATCCGCTAAAAAACGTATTCCGATCCCATTATATGCAATTAAATTATCTGAAAAATAATTGGTAGTATCAGGCTGATAAGGAGAAACATCTATGGATAAAGCGGTGGAGCTAAACAAGATTTTATTATTAATAACTTTTATATCAGAGGTTTCTTTAAAACCAATGCCAACACCTGATGCTCCAGTTGCATGGGTGATGGTATTATTTTTAATCACCACGCCATCACTATACATTAAAAATATTCCAACCGAGTTATTATGGTAGCTATTATTAATTACTTTATTGTACTGCGAATACATAAAATGCAAGCCGTAACGACCATTGCGACTGGTATTATTTTTAATGAGGTTATCTTTTGAATACCATACCACCATATCACGTACACCATTCATGGTATTATCACTGATAGTATTATGGTAGCTATACCAAAGTCTTATTGAATCTCCACGAAGTCCCAAGTCAAAGGGTTTAGAACTGATACTATTGCGGCGAACAATATTATTATCCGATTGTTGAAGATCTATTCCAAATAAGCAGTTATCAATTTTATTGTCTTTTATTACATTAAAATTGCCTCTAACTTGTACACCCGAATCTAAATCGTTATGAAAGTCACCCGAATTGGTTAAGTGTAAATTTTTAATTACCGCGCCATCGGTATCCAGATAAATTACCGAGCCTTTACCGCCAGCATCAATAGTTACTTTATTTTGTCCATCCAGAGTAATGGCATTTTCAATAGTAATCGGGCCTGCATAGGTTCCAGGAGGAAGAATCAGTGTATCCCCCTTAGATAATTTATCAATCAAGGGTTGTAGAGGAAGGAGTTCTGCAAATGAAACATTAACCAGCAGAAAAGACAGTAGAACTAATATAAAGTTAGGATTCATAAGTATGACTTTAAATACTTAATTATTGGTGTATCAATAATATAATTCTATTTACTGATACACCAATAACTAAATTTTATTTTCTCTTCAATAAAATGATTGCGGCTAGTATAGCAGAATTTAATAGCATAAATCCAAAGCCTATACTAGGATAAGAATAAGTTGAAAACTGTGCAACTTTACCCACACCAAAAACAGTAGGCATAAAGGGTTTAACTGCAAAAGCACCCATATCATTTAAGGTATGCCCATACCACCATAACCATGCAGCATAATCCATAATAAAGAACACAGGTAAAGCCATTGGCACAAAAATAAGTATATAATAAAAAAGCCCCTGATTTTGTCTAGTCTGCACTATTAATAAAATCATAGCCACAATCAATCCCCAAAAAACTACCTGAGTTGCTATTTTTAAAGTTTTAACCATAGGCTCAATTTCATCTGGATTATTAAAGTAGCGCCCTAATACTTTTGAGTAATGCCAGGCCATAAGCTGATAGCCATTGCCAACCCACTGTTCATCCATACCACGATTTGCCATATCCACTTCAAAACTAATTTGCAGTTCTTTTAATAAGTGTTCCTTATCCGATATTTCTTCCTTAACCTGATTATTTTTTTGTTGTTCTTCATCTTTTTCTTCAATGTATTCCTGTCCAGCTAAAGAGGCTTTTAACTTAGCCAAAGCACGAGAGCTATTTACTGATTTTACATCTTCATTGGATAAAGATTTATCATTTGCATCCTGATCGAGTTGATTCATTAAGGCATATAAATAACCTTCATTTTGAGTATTTAAACCATTTTCTTTAAATATGGTATTAGCCATCCACAGGGCATTAAGTAATAGTGTAATAGTTAAAAATATTGTCCGTTTTTTAGGATCGCTAAGAGCAAAAGCTATCACCATAATGACCAGCATAGTGATTAAAAATGGAGAAAAACCACGCTCAATGGGACCACCAGCTGCAATAGGATACATACCAACATAGTGATTAATGGTATCCATTTCATGTACACAATCCAGCGCTTCTTCTTCTGTTATTTCATCGGATTCGATTTTAGTGCAGCCGTTAAAAACACCATTCATATGAAAATTAATTCTTACTCCATCAGGAAAAGCCGCTTCAGGATAATTGGGAGCAGTTAATGCCACCCACCATATAGGGGTGATATAAAGAAAAATAAATAAAACCACAGATAAAGCAGTTAATCCGCCAATAATTATTGATTTTTTCTGTTGCTGAGAGTTTTGAATTGCATTACTCATACTATTTACCTTAATTACTTTAATGTTTTGTTGGGCTATAAATAAAAACTGGAATAAAAAGTTAAACTCTTTATTCCAGTTTGTAGATTGCTACTACAAATTTTAACTTAGAATCGCATTTTTGTTTAACTGATTGATTCTAATTAAAGTTTCTTTAATCGTAATCAGGATTTTGCCAATTTACACTTGGGGCTAACATATTTTTTGGTGGCTTAATACGAGATACATAATCCACTACATTGATCATATCTTCATCAGAAAAACCAGAAATTTGTTTAACCATGTCTGGATTTGCATTACGTCTTTTTTTATCACGGATCCACTCAAACTGTCTTAGCATATAAGCATAATGTTGTCCCTGAATACGAGGATAAAATTTTTCATTATTCCCTTCACCATTATCGCCATGGCATTGGGTACAATTATTTTTGTATAATTTGGCACCCTTTTCCAGCCCTGTTCCCGGGCCATAACCTGGCTCTGGATTCATAGGCAGGGTAGTAATGTATGAAGTCACATCCGCAATAGCTTGTTCATCACCAATAGATTCAGGTAATGCAAAGGGGTACATGGTTGGGTTATCACGGTTTAAAGCACGAATATCAGCCAATTGTTTAATTAAAACATTACGGTGTTGCCCTGCTAACATTGGGAATGTACCACTGGTTTCACCCCAACCTTCTAATTTATGACATGCAGAACAAACTTCATAGACTTCAATGCCATTTTCTCTATTCGGTGTTAAATGCATCGCTCTGGTTTTTTCACCACCGTCTTTATTCCAATCTTTTACATTGGTTACTACGGCATCATCTTTACCTGCAAAAGTTAAAGATGCAAAAGAAAGACTTACCGCTAATGCGGTAAGTTTAATTAATGTTTTTTTATTCATATAAAAAATTCCTATTCTTAGGAGTAAATAGTTTTAACTAAAGTTTATTTAGAAAGTAACTAACAAGCAGATTAAAGCCCCTTGCCAGCTATTAGAAGTCTACCATTTTAGTGATGATAAATATTTTGCAATCGCTGCCATTTCAGCATCATTGACTAAACCCATAACACCTTTCATCGCAGCAGTCTGACCATTATTTCTAGCACCTGACTTGATGTCCTTCATTTGTTGCAATAAATAAGCTTCACTATTTCCTGCTAGTCTTGGGTACATAGGTAATAAAGGAGTTTTTGCATCCTTACCATGACAAGCTGTACAACCACCCTTTGCAGGATTTGCCCATAAAGCCGCTCCATCTTCAGCAAAAGCGGCTTGAGAAGCAAAACCTGAAAGAGCTAAAGGTAATACTGCGATTGAAAAGAGTTTGTTTAATTTTATCATTTTTATACCTATATCCTTAAAAAATGTATCCCTATAAAGAATACGCATATTAGCGAACTGTAATATTGTACCGTCTTAGTATAAGCCAGTCATTGACCTGAATCAAGAACACCGAATACGCTTTTATTTTTTTTATTTAAAAAAAAAAGAGAACCGAAGCTCTCCTTTTTTACTCATGCAAAGTGTTAATTACTTCTTAATCACCTTAGCACCATGCTCTTCAAGATAAGTTTTAGCACGAAGACCAATGTCAGCAGTTTTAACTTGATACTGCCAATGTTGTCCAGCCCAAAGTGTTGCATTATGCCAATCTTTCTTGGCTGCAGCAGCTTCTGCTTTCTTCTTAGCACCATCAGCAAAACCTAACTGATCCGTTGCATCTTCAACTAAAGCAACTACAGGAATAAAGTCTTTGTAGTTTGTGCTAGTGATATAACCAACTACAGAGTTAATGATATCCTGAGTTGCATTATTGGTTTTAACCTGCTTGTTATAATCATTCTGCGAATATTTTTGACCTTCTTTAATAGTACCCGCTTTAGCTTCATAACCCTTAGGCTTAACTAATAAGTAACCTTGCATTTCTAAGTGAAGTGCAGAACAGAACTCTGTACAGTAGAAAGGAAAAACACCTTCTTTTTCTACTTTAAAAGTAGCACTTACAGTTTTACCTGGCTCTAAAGACAAGTTAACATTCTGTCCATAAATAGCAAAACCATGCGTTTCATCTTGTGCACGTTCCAGGTTAGTTAAGTGTACAACAATGGTATCGCCTACTTCAGCTTCAATAGTTTCTGGAGTGATGTGGGAACGAATAGTTGTTCCATAGACTTCAACTTTACCTGGAGTTTTAATTGTTTTTTCACGGCCAGCACGCGTTTTATACTTAGAACGTGAATCTGTACGAGAGTTCCAGCCAGACTTATAACGAACAGCAGGCTTAAGCTTGTCTGCTTTAATCGCTACAACATAGTGTGGTTCGCCTAAAGGAATTGGCATATCATACAATAATTCCATTTTGTCACCGCTAATATCAATTAACTGGTGATTTTGTGGATGTAGTGGGCCAACTGGGTTAAAACGATCAATTGATAACTTGTTTAAAGCAACAAGATATTTACCATCTGGGCTAGCTGAGTCACCTTCCATAGTCATTAAGTGACCAATGTTATAGTGAATGGAAATCTTATCCAGAACTTTACCTGTACAATAGTTCCATTTACCTACCATGGAATCAACATACAAAGAAGTATAGGCTACACATTCTTTAGAATCAAACTGTGTATGCAGAGGGCCAAGACCTAATTCAACTTGTTTATGGATTACACTCTTCATATTAAGGATTGGAATTCCATACTCATCTTTTTTCTCATACGTCTTAGATTCAATAGCTGCTTTAATTTTAGCAAAACTATAAACAGTAGTATGACTGTCTAATTTACCAGAAACAACCAGGAACTTACCATCTGGAGTTACATCAACACCATGTGGGCTTTTAGGCTCTGGAATTAAGAACATAGCATTATTTTCAGTCATGGTTTTGATGGTTAGAACATCATGACCATTTATTTTGATTGCTTTGCCCGCTTTAACTAAGGATTCCGCTTTTTTCCAGTTTACTACGTGCATAAAGTCAGTGTCTTTTTGTGAACAACCTGCTTCATACGGAGGACGACCTTTTTCAATTCCACCCACATAACGCTCAGTACAGAACGAGTTAGTAAATGACCATCCTTCACTAGGTCCCTTACCGAAATCAGATAAATCCTGACTGTATGGAGGAGCCATAACGGTAAATGATTGATCTATCTGGATACGACCTTTTTTACGATCAAATTTCCAATACGTCATACCACCACGGTACTTATCATTGAACTCTTCTAAAGGTACATATTTATTTTCAAATGGAGCGGCATATTGTGCTGCTTCAATTATATACTCGGTATTTGAAGTTACGAAAGCTCCACCATGAGATGACTTAAATACTGGATTAACAACAATTTGCTTAGTTTCAAAATCGTGTAAATCAATAACCGCTATACGCGGATTAGCTTTATCGTTGATGAATAAATACTCACCATCGTACTCGCCATTAGTTTCTGAAATTGCCGGGTGGTGAGTATCACCAAAAGTAATTTCACCTGGCTGAACTTGTCCCTGTGCTAAAACAGCTTTTGATTCATCATCAAAGCCATAACCCTGCCAGGGCTCAGGAGTGAAAACTGCGATATACTTTAAGATACGCATGGAAGGAATACCATAAACAATAACATGTCCACTTTGTCCGCCAGAACTAAATGCTAGATATTCATCACGTCCGCCAGTTGGTGTATATGTTTTTGCTGCTGCCAACAAATCTTTTTGGGTTAAACCCCTTGCTTTCATTACAGCTTCTAGATTACTTGTTGCATATGCAGTGGTCATAGCACTTAAGCCAATACCAGCACTTGCAAGCAATGTAATCGCTGCTTTTTGTGTCATTTTCATAAACATTACCTTTATCTTTATGGTTATTATTAACAGTTAGAATAGAGAGGAAATCGAAGACATCCTAAAATAAAAAATGTTGTAAAATTGTAAACCTTTTTTTAATTCAGTGCGACAAATTGACGCAGTTATTTTCTAATTCCCATTATTACTTGATCTATATCAAAGTTTAAAACTTCAGGATATTATAATATTAATAAATGCAATGCATAGTATTGCTATTCTATTAATAGTTATTAACAAACATTGCCACCGCTTGCCAGGCTATCAGCATGATAAGAAGAGCGCACCATTGGCCCACTAGCAACCCGAACAAAGCCTAAATCTTTAGCAATCTTTGCATAGTCATCAAATTGCTGTGGGCTGATATATTCTGATACAGGTAGGTGATGTATGCTTGGCTGCAAGTATTGCCCGAGAGTCAACCAACTAACATGGTGTTTACGCATGTCATTTAATACTTCTATGACTTGTTCAGTAGTTTCTCCTAAACCTAACATAAGTCCAGACTTTGTGGGGATGCCAGGGTTTTTTAAATAGAATTTTTTTAATAAATTCAATGACCATTGGTAGTCAGCCCCTGGGCGTATTTTTTTGTATAAAGCAGGAACACTTTCTAGATTATGATTAAACACATCAGGTAAGTTTTGCTGAAGTTTTTCCAGAGCAATATCCATTCGCCCTCTAAAATCCGGAGTCAGAATTTCAATTTTAATTGCAGGGTTATCTTCACGAATACTTTTTATGCAATCACTAAAGTGGCTAGCTCCTCCATCCCGTAAATCATCTCTGTCCACCGAAGTAATAACTACATATTGTAACCCCATATCGCTTATTGTTTGTGCCAAACGCTGTGGTTCCTGAGTATCTACGGCTTTAGGTTTGCCATGAGCCACATCACAAAAGGGGCAACGACGAGTACATATATCACCCAAAATCATAAATGTTGCCGTACCCTGAGTAAAACATTCGCCCAGATTGGGACATGCTGCCTCTTCACATACCGTAGGCAAACGTTGGTCTTTTAATTTATTTAATAGCGATAAGGCTTTACTGCCCGGTAATTTGCTACGGATCCATTTTGGCTTTCTTAGCCTGGTTTCAGGGACTTCAATTTTAATCGGTATTTTTGAAGTTTTTGAATAACCCTTTAGAGGATTTCTTGCTCTAGTCATTATAATTTGTGACCCTGTTATTGGTAAATTTCGTTAATTAAACTTTGTTTTAATTGATAGATAACTTCAGGAAGAATTATCTGTGGTTGATAATCAACCAACTGGACAATATTGAGATCTTTGTAGCCACAGGGGTTTATTCGAGTAAATGGCTCCAGTTGCATACAAACATTTAGACTTAAACCATGAAAACTACAGCTTTTGCTAATGCGTAAACCCAGAGCTGCAATTTTACCCCGTTCAGTATAAACACCTGGAGCCTGTTTTTTTGCAAAAGCATTGATTTGATAATAAGATAAAAATGCAATGAGTACATTTTCAATACGACTAACTAGCTCTCTAACACCTATGCCTAAACGTTTTAAATCAATCATAGTGTATGCTATCAGTTGTCCAGGACCATGATAGGTGACCTGTCCTCCCCGATCAATTGAAACAGTAGTAATATCACCAGGATTTAATAAGTGCTCAGCTTTACAATTTCGCCCCAGAGTAAATATAGCGGGATGTTGCAATAGCCATATTTCATCGGCTGTTGTTGAAGTTCTATTTTCAGTAAAAGACTTCATTTTATCCCAAATCAAATGGTATGGCTGTATCCCAAGATAATGGATATGGTAATTAGACAATTCTAAAGTCTCAATAGCTGATTAATTATATTGCCATTTTAGTACGTTTATTAGCATGGAGTTCAAGATAAATATTATCAATTTGCTGCTTGCTATGAGCCAAAAAAGTAATAGTTACGGCAACATATTTTTCACTTTTACTTAAACGGGTTTTCAAACAACTTTGATCTAAACCCATTATATGTTTTTGAGCAGTTGCCAAAACAAAAGCCGGGTAATTGTCCTTATTTAGCCCCATCACCTTGAGTGGAAAAGTGCAGGGAAACTCCATTAATAATTGTTCTGCTTCTTGATTCATAATATTTTCTTTATTTACTGCAATCAGGCCTGTCTCAAATAGTCTTTATATTGATTATACAAAGCCATCATTTGCTGTTGCAGCTTGCCTGGTTTTCCATTGCCAACAGCTTGTTCATCTAATTCTGTTACCGACATAATTTCTTTGGTTGAACTGGTTAACCATATTTCATCTGCTGTTTGCAGTTGCTCTTTAGTTATATCCTGCTCAATCATATTAATGGAGTTTTTCTTGGCTAATTCAACTATTAGATCCCGGGTTATTCCAGGTAATAAATGATTAGATTTAGGAGGGGTATACAAAGTATCATCTTTTACAATAAACAAATTACTGGCTGCCCCTTCGGTAGCTAAACCATCACGAATTAATATTGCCTCATGAGTTCCAGCATCCATTGCCTGTTGACGTAATAAAATATTTGGCAATAAAGATATTGCTTTAATATGGCAATTTAACCAGCGATTATCCACTAAAGTTACCGCTTTAATGCCCTCTTCTTTTACTCTAGCTGATTGTGGATACATTGGGTTGCACATAATAAATATGGTTGGTTTAACATCTTCATCAGGAAAACCATGATCTCTTTTAGCAACACCACGGGTGATATGTAAATAAATAGACCAATCACCACTACCATTTTTATGGAGCAATTGTTGAATAATTTCCTGCCATTGGGATAAGCTGATATTAATCTTTAGGCGTATAGCACTAAGGCTATTAAACAGTCGCTGAATATGCTCTTCAAAACGAAACAGATTCCCTGCATAAGCAGGAATAACCTCATACACTCCATCACCAAAAATAAAACCACGATCTAAAACAGAAACTTTTGCTTCGCAAATATCAAGGTATTCACCGTTAAGGTAAATTATTTGTTTTTCATTAGTCATTATGTGTTACTTTTAGAATATTTTGAAAAAACAGGGGTTTATTTAAACATTAGAATAATACTATCTCTGCCACGCTGCCATAAACTGCCTTCAGCTAAATCATGTAATGCAACCACTGATTTTTTCGCAATAACTTTATCATTTAATTTAATTTCTACTTCACCCAAGGGTTGGCCTTTCAGTACAGGAGCAATAATTTTATCCTTAACATTAATCATCGGTTTAAGGTTTTTATATTGGCCTCTGGGAATAGTTACAAATAAGGTCTCTTTTAAACCCAAACCCAATTCGGGTAGATTTCCCTTATAGGCTTTGATATGTTTAAGTGCCACATTAGCTTTGTATAAGGCATGTGTCTCAAAAAACCGAAAGCCAAAATTTAATAATTTCTGACTTTCCTGAGCACGAGCGGACTTACTTTTAGTTCCTAATACCACAGTTATAATACGCATGTTTTCACGTTTAGATGATGCCAGCAAACAATATCCAGCATCTTTGGTATAACCTGTTTTCATGCCATCAACACTTTTATCACGCCATAATAAGCGGTTACGATTAAATTGTTTAATTTTATTATAGGTAAACTCTTTGGTGGAGTACCATTTATAATACTCTGGAAATTTTCTAATTAAAGCGCTGGCTAAAATTGCAAGATCTTTGGCAGTAGTTAAGTGTTCCGCATCAGGTAAGCCCGTACTATTTAAAAACTGAGTTTTACTCATACCTAAACTACCCGCATGTTGGTTCATTAAAGCAGCAAAGGAATCTTCACTGCCTGCCACATATTCTGCCAAAGCAACACTGGCATCATTGCCAGACTGGATAATCATGCCTTGTAAAAGCTTTTCAACCGAAACTTTGCGGTTAACTTCAATAAACATTCTTGAGCCCTGAGTTTGCCAGGCTTTTTTACTGATAGTCACTAAGTCATCAAGCTTAATATTACCTGCTTTTAACTCGCTAAAAACCACATAGGCAGTCATTACTTTAGTAATGCTTGCAGGAGATACCCGCACATTGGAATTTTTTTCAGCCAACACTTTACCACTATCATAATCAATCATAATATATGAATTAGCAGCTATAATAGGAGCCTTGGGGATAACTTTGGGAGCAGTAAAAGCATTTTGAGTTAAATTCAACAGCCCTAAAAGTACAATAAATATAAATCTATGCGAAAAAAACATGGTGTTTAGATACCCTGATAAATAAATTTTATAAAGTGATATTATAAGCAATAATATGATCCTTATTCTAACCTAATACAATCTATAATTCATATACTGGAAAACATTTAAAAATAGGATTGTAACTGTTCTTTGGTTAACACAAATACACCATGGCCGCCATTTTTAAATTCCAGCCAATAAAAAGGAATATCTGGAAAGCTATCCTGCAATGCCATATCACTATTTCCTACCTCTACAATGAGTATTCCCTGATCAGATAAGTACTGCTGAGCCTGCTGCAACATAGGGATTACCAGACCTAAACCATCATCTCCTGCTGCCAGACCTAACTCAGGTTCGGCCCGATATTCCTCTGGAAGCAGTGACATATCTTCTTTATCAACATAGGGAGGATTGGAAACAATAATATCATATTTAGAGGCAAAACAGTCATTTTCATCCTGCTCAAAAGTGCTAAACAAGTCTGACTGAATTAAGTTTACCATCTCCTCTAAATGATGGTTTTTTACATTTATTTTAGCAACATCTAAGGCCTCAGCTGATAAATCAACGGCATCAATACAGGCCTCTGGAAATGCATAAGCACAGGCAATAGCAATACATCCACTGCCAGTGCATAAGTCCAGAATGTTATGTACCTGCTCAGCATCCACCCAGGGAGAAAACTGTTCCTGAATAAGTTCCGCAATGGGAGAGCGAGGAACCAAAACACGCTCATCAACATAAAAAGATAATCCAGCAAAATTTGCCTGATGGGTAATATAGGAAGCAGGAATTCGTTTTGTAGATCGAGCTAATAAAGCATCAAGAATCTGTTGCTTTTCATGCCCCAATAAAGTGGCAGAAAAGTAATCCGAATGAAAGCTATTAGGCAGGTTTAATGTGTGTAGAACAAGATATGCCGCTTCATCAACAGCATTTTCAGTACCATGACCAAAATACAGTTTTTCCCGATTAAATAAACTGCTTCCAAAACGAATAAAATCAGTAATTGTATTCAGTCGCTCAAGTATTTGCTGTTGCTCTAATAAATCCATTGTATCTCTCTTTTACTATTATTCTAAAGTATAATTTTATTCAGTTTTTTTATTTATCAAACATCGCCCAATAGAACCTGTCGCGCAAACCTGCCCATTAAACCAAATAGCTTTTGACAGGTTGGCCCCAATTAGCTTTATATTGCTTACTTTTGCCCTATGTAAATTGGCATAACTCAAATTGGCATAACTAAAATCTGTACCCTTTAAGATAGCATTGCTAAGACTAGCAGCAGTTAAATCACTATGGTCTAATTTAGTCCCTGTCAGGTTACTATTTGCTAATTGGCTGTACTGCATTTGACTATGGGATAAAATACTATGGGATAGATTAATATCTTGCATCAGGGCATTTTTAAAGTTTGCATTTTGTATATCTAAATTGGAAAAGTTCTTTCTGGCTAAAGCACATGCCTGTAAGTTTATTCCAGCTACAGGTTTTGCCAAACAATCCACCGCAGAGATTAAGCGCTCAGGAGTAAAATAAAAAATTGCATAAATAACTGCAATCAAGACTAAAATTACGATGACCATACTTTTCCAACCTAAAGTATGAATACCAATACGTGTAACATGTTTACGCTGATTAAACTTTTCATCTGCTAAATTATCACGGCTATTACCTCTATCATCTGCCCATCGTTTTGCGGCTTTTAAACGCTCATCATAGTTCTCAATATGCTTATTCTTAACAACTTCTGGAATTAATTGATTAATAGTGGATGCTTTGCGCCATAATTTTTTATCTTTACTCATTAGATCATTGGGATGAACCCGGCGTAAAATAATATATTGCTGAATAAGTCCTGCGGCAAAAGGTCCTTTTATTTTTCCATCTTTTTTCCAATACCACAATGATTTATTTGACATAATATAAGTGCTAACCTTTAGCGTGTTTTTTTATATTCAGTTTGATTAAGCGTTTAAGTGAAGAATTACTTGTAACTTTACAATGCAACCACACAGTTCCTTCCCTGCTTTTTTGCCAAAAAAAGGTTTTGATCTGCCGCAGCATACATGGATAAAAGACTATCCAGTTTTAAGCTTAACTCGGTACAGCCAATACTAATAGTAAATGATATTTTTATTCCATTATGTTTATAAAACGCATTGGCTATATTTAAACGAAGTTTTTCTGCAATTTTTTCTGCCAGATGAATATTGCTATCATTTAACAACACTGCAAATTCTTCACCACCAATTCGCCCAAATAAATCACTTTTACGCAATAATTCAGTAATACAGGAAGTCATATGAATTAAGACCTCATCTCCTACCGGATGCCCATAACTATCATTTATTTTTTTAAAAAAATCTACATCAATAATAAGTAGCGAAATGCTTTGATTATTTCGATCGGCAAGCTCCACATATTTCTCTCCCATTTCAAAAAAATAACGTCGATTGGATATATTGGTAAGAAAGTCTGTGGTAGAAATTTCAACTAAATTTTTATTGTAAAGTTCCAACTCGTTATTCAAATCTTTAATATGTTGCATTGACTCCAGCTTTGCCCGCATCATCTGAAATCTATACCTCAAAGCAATAGTAATTAGTGCCACAAGTATTACAATAAAAATAGAGCCGCCAATAAAGAGAACTTTTAAATCTCTATATTCAGACTGCTGTTTTAATCTAGCCATAATAATATTCGGATCCAGATGAGCCGCAGCAGTATAAATATGTTGTACGTACTGTTTATCGCCAAACTGAGCAATTATTTTCTGACCTCGTTCAGAGACAAGGTATTGAAGAAACTTTTTTGCAGCAAACAGGTTGGTTTTTGGATAAACTTCTGGATTAGGAATAATTGCATGATAATAATTTCGTAAAGAAATATTATCTCGAAATAATAAGGCTATATTTCCAGATAAGTTATCTTTATTAACCAGAAATGTTCCCACATCAATAAAGGAAAAGCTTTCACTTTTATCCGCAGCAATAAGTGTTGCTTTAGAACTCTGCCCTGTAGCTTTTATCCCTTCCCAGTTTGGAGTAATATTGGCAATAGTAAATAATTGTTTGAGTTTATTGCTCGTGCCTGAGCTAAAATGAGGAATTAAAAAGTCAACCGCATTATCTGCTAATAAGTGTAATACCGTATTCATATCATTTTGCTGACGAAGTTCTAAAAAATCATCTTTAGGCCCAGCTATGGCAAATTCATTGTACATAATTAATGTTCTAGAAGATGTTAGTTTTGCATCCACTAGAATTTTTTCACTGGAAGGGAAATGGGTTAAAACAAAATCCGATTTGCCCTGGCGAAGATCTTCAAGTACTTGAAGAGCTCCTTTATGAACAACTTTTACTGCCGTTTCCGGGTGTATTTTTTGAAAATCTTCTAACAAAGTCAGGATAAGACCTGTTTCATAACTGGAATTGGCAACATTAATGCGTAGTACGGAGTGCTTTGCATAAGCTGTAGTTAAAATAAAAAAATGAATTAAAATAATAAGAATCAGATGTGGCATACCAGAAAATCCAGTTTTTTATAAATTTTGAGAAGGTAAATGGAAAAACTGATTTAAAAATAAATAAACTTAAACAACTGCCTCCATATACAATCATATCAAAAATTTAACAGACTACAATAATAAACGCTTATTTTGTACCAATAAAAGAAGAAGCTGTCATTAATACTGCTCTAAAACGTAGTCTGGCAGCTTTTACTGCGGCATCAAAAACAGTAGAACCTTGTTCACGTAGTTATTTTGCAAATTCAAGGAAATGTTTTTCAGATGGAGAGTTAATACAAACCATACATAAAATGCTCATTAGCAAAAGTTATGGAAATAATATTATTGCTCATATCAATCGAGACTCTAGCGCTATAGATGCTCGAGAAAAGGTGCTAAAAGCAATAAAACCTGCGCAACCCAAAAGAAAGTCAATTATTATTTTGCTTTAGGAATAAAGGCAATTTCATCACCGGCTTCAATCACTGTAAATAACTCAGCAAATTCTTTATTAACAGTAAATAACATACGATCACTTTCGAACTCACGTTGCCAGATTGTTCCTTTTTTTCTATACATTGCTAATAAATCTTCAATAGTTTTAATTTTATCTGTAAGTTCCAGCTCTTCCTCTTCTTTTTTGGTAAGCTTAATTAATTTATCCATAAAGAATAAAACCTTTATTTTACCCGTAAACTGCTTGTCATTTTCACCTCGTTGTAAACCAAACTCCTCCAGTTTTTCAAGATATTTATCCCATATAGTCTGATAGTTAATACCTAAGTCATATAAAGAATCCCATGAAAAAATTCCCGTATCATAACCATCATCAAAATACAATCGGATGCCATATTCTCCCTGTGGTTCAATTTTATCAATATTAATATTAATTTTACCTGATACCGGTATCTCATTAGTTTGCAGCTCAGCAGATTTTGAATGAGTTCTTAAATATTCGCAGCTGAGATTAAAATTTTCTCCGTCATTAAATTGGATTTCAAGAAGGCGTGATTTTTTATGTAAACTAATATTTGTGGGAAATGTTATGCTCATTTGTTCTTTCCATAATAAAAAAATAGATTTTACCATTAAAATATAAAAAAAAACCTGTGAATTAGCAATTATTACTACAATTTTAAATTTAGACTAGTGCTCGCAAAATACTCCTGTTATTAGGAACCACCTTTTCCTACCTTTAAAATATAAAGTTATCAGCAAAGAAACAAAATTTGCATAACCACAAACTAACATATATAATTAGCGGTTTTTTTAATAAATAATGATTATGTCTAATTACTTAATGAATACTTATGCAAGTTTACCCGTCAGCTTTGTTCGTGGTGAAGGGGCAATTTTATGGGACGAAGAGGAACAACAATACCTTGATGCATTAAGTGGTATTGCGGTTTGTGGCCTGGGACATGCGCATCCAGCAATTGCTGATGCTATTTGCCAACAGGCAAAAACTCTGGTCCATACCTCTAACTTATATCAGATACCATTACAAAAACAACTGGCAGAAAAACTTTGCCAACTGTCCTCGATGGATAGGGTGTTTTTTTCTAATTCTGGTGCAGAAGCAAATGAGGCAGCGATAAAAATAGCCCGCTTATATGGACATAATAAGGGCTTTACTCAGCCTGTAATTATTACTACCCATAAGAGTTTTCACGGACGTACCTTATCCACCCTTTCAGCCACGGGGAATCCCAAAATACAGGTGGGTTTTGCGCCACTGGTTTCTGGTTATGTTCACGTCCACTATAATGACATAGATGCAATTAAAAAAGCACTGGATGTAAACCCTCAAACCGTTGCAATTATGGTTGAACCTGTTCAGGGTGAAGGTGGTTTGCATATTCCTGATAAGGATTATTTAAGCGCTATTAGAGAATTATGTGACCAACATCAGTTATTAATGATTTTAGATGAAATCCAGACTGGCTTATGCCGTACTGGTCAGTGGTTTGCATGGCAGCACCAGCAAGCACAGCCTGATATTATGACCCTGGCAAAAGCTTTAGGTAATGGGCTTCCTATTGGAGCATGTGTTGCTAAAGGAAAAGCTGCTGAAGTATTTACCCCTGGTACACATGGTTCAACTTATGCCGGTAACCCACTGGTTTGTTCAGCCGCTCTGGCAACCTTAGCTACTATGCAGGCAGAAGATTTAGCCAGTAGAGCCGCTTATTTAGGTACATACTTTAAACAACAGTTCAGTCAGGCTCTTGCAGATACCCCCTGCGTTACCAATATCCGTACCCATGGGTTAATGATTGGCATTGAGCTTGATCAGGGCTGTGCCGAGCTAGTAAAACAGGCTCTAGATAAAGGTCTGCTAATTAATGTTACTGCGGATAAAGTTATTCGCTTATTACCGCCTTTAATTATTAGCGATAAACAGGCCGATGAAATCATTACTGGAGTGAGTGAATTAATTAAACAGTTTTGTTTAAAAAATTCTTAATTCCAGAGCAATCAACAACTACTCATTTTTCTATTCATTCTAACTATAGGTTTTACCTGGTATGACTACACGCCATTTTCTAAGTCTTATGGATCTTACTTCCAATGAACTAACTACATTGGTTGATAGAGCAATTGAATTAAAACAAAAGCAACATGCGGGTCAAATTTATGAGCCATTACAAAACCGTGTTTTAGCAATGATTTTTGAAAAATCATCCACTAGAACCCGTGTTTCATTTGAAACAGGCATGTCTCAATTTGGCGGTAGCTCAATATTTCTATCCCCTAAAGATACCCAGTTAGGCCGCGGTGAACCCATTGCGGATAGTGCTAAAGTGTTATCTAAAATGGTGGATATGGTAATGATTAGAACTTTTGAACATGAAAAAATAGAAGAATTTGCTGAGCACTCATCCATTCCGGTTATTAATGCATTAACTGATCGTTCCCACCCCTGCCAATTACTTGCGGACATGCAGTGCTTCCACGAAAACCGTGGCAGTATTAAAGGCAAAACTGTAAGCTGGATTGGAGATGGAAATAATATGTGTTATTCCTATATTAATGCCGCAAGGCAATGGGATTTCAACCTTAAAATAGCTTGTCCAGAAGGTTATGATCCCGATCCAGAGTTGATGAATCTGGCTGCAGCCAATGTAGAAATAATTAGGGATCCCATGCAAGCCTGTAGTGGTTCAGATTTAATAGTTACCGATGTCTGGGCTTCGATGGGACAGGAAGAAGAGCAAAAAATACGCGAACGTGCTTTTACCCATTATCAAGTTGATAAAAAAATGATGTTAGAAGCCGATCAAGATGCTCTATTTATGCATTGCTTGCCTGCACATAGAGGCGAAGAAGTCTCAGCAGAAGTAATTGATGGGCCTCAAAGTGTTGTTTGGGACGAGGCAGGCAATAGATTACACGCGCAAAAAGCACTATTAGAATTTTTAATGCAAAATTCAAAATAACCTCCCTATAGATTTAAACTTTGAATTTTAGCGCCCTAATTGATTTATTAGCACTGAATTTTTTTATCAGTGCTCCTTTATTAGTTATTTCAGCAGTTGGTCAATGGGTTATCCAGTTTCGGCTAATCCCTGAACATCAGGTAACTCACCTCAGAGGACTGCGTTGTATTATTTACAGCCTGATTAGTGCTTATCTCTTATCATTAATCATATGGATTAGCTGGCCTGCAGATCCAGCACTAATAATGTATAATAACCGTATCAGCCTGCCCGCTGTTTTCGGTGAATTTATTGCAATTCCTTTTTGGATAATACGCTGTGGTTACTTCAGGCATTATAAAAAATAGTCTGACTATTCAGCTTGAATTAATCTGCATCAGCCTTATCTATCTTTTACCTTATCTAGAGCAGAGAAACTTATGCCTTATTTTGTATATAAAATATCCCCCACTATTGCCAAATTAATTAAACCCATGGAACAACTGGCTAAATTTGATAGTTATAAAGAAGCCAGGAATCATGCTCGTTTATTACGCCAACAAGCAGAGCAACAAGAAGGCGAAACGTATAAAGTTATATTTGCAGAAAATACTTTAGATGCGGAAGAAAAACTGACTGAAATTAGAGATCAACCCATTGTTAGAGAATGGGAAAAGTAAATTGTGAATGAAGAGGAATATCACAGTACTTATCAGCAAGTTAATAATCAGCGCTGTGTGTTTGAAAAAATGCTGTTATTACGATATGGGGGTTGCGAGTTTAATCAAAAGCTCTTATTAGCTGAACGAGAAGCAATGGCTTGCCAGTCAAAAGCAGCTCAAAAAAGCTGCATAGAGCTATTAGATACCATGCGTAAAAATGCACGTTTTGCACTGCAAATAACTGCGGCTAATGCCCCGCTACCTCATGCCAAAGAAATTAGAGTTCAGGCTGGAGGTCTTTATGGCTTACAACAATTTTTAAACCATAAAAATACTGCTAAAACAAAGGAACTCAGTGAGATTAAGCTAAAATTTACAGCCAATAATAGCCCGCCCATCACTAATATCTCCGAAACTATTTCATTAGCTTTAGAACAATTTTATCAAATAGAAAATTTTCCTTTTAATGAAATTGTAAAGGCGATAAAACACTTTGAACTTCCATCCCGAAAGCGTAAAAAAAGACGCTAGAAAGTTTTTTAATCTACTTTGGGATGAAATTTAATCACCTGAGCCTGTTGCTTTTTATCCTCAGAAGGCTCATCAACAAAACGTGGTCTGAACTGTTGTTCACCCTGTTGCTCTTTAGTTATTTCTCTTTCTCTGCTTGAAATTAAAGACAGACATAACTTCATATCTTCTACTGTTGATTCAGACAATGGATGAATCATACCTGGATTTGGGGTGGTATCTTTTATAACACTGGCAAGTGTTTTACGCATAACAACTAAAATTTTATGTTCTTTGGACAACTTATTAAAATCCATATTCTCATCCTGATGGGTAGTTAATCTTAAAATAATCGCTAACTAAATGCTGTCTCTAAGGTACTTTTTCAAGGATTATAACACTTTGTCATTAATTTTATTTATTCATCGCTTTTAATATTTTCATTTTTGATTATACTTAGGTGTGCAAAACAGTATAATAAATCACTTAATAAAAGAGTTTTTATATGCTTATATATTTTAAAAGCACAGCCCCTATAATTAGAACTTTACTCTGTTTTTCACTCATTGTATTTTACCTGCCGTTATATGCAGTAGATATATCTGGCCGCTTAGAAGTATTAAAGAAAGGAGGCCAGGCAAAGTATAATAACGCATCAATTGCCAAACCACTCGATAAAACTATTAGCATAGGTATTGGTATAAATACTGGCCAGGTAATTGCTGGCAATATGGGAGCAAAAAACCGTTTAAATTATACCGTACTTGGAGATGAAGTTAATCTGGCTTCTCGTTTAGAAGGCCTATGTAAATTATATCAAGTAGAAATTATTATTAGTGAGGCCACTTATCTTGCTATGCAACAGCAGGCTGAGCAGAGTTTATCCGCAGCACAACAACAGTTATCAACACTAGGCTTTAGAAAACTGGATAAGGTACAGGTTAAGGGAAAAACTCAGGGTATTACAATCTACCAGGTTATTATAGATTATGTAGAAAGCGAAAAAGTGCTAATAGAAAATTTTAACGCCGCTCGATTACAACTACTAAAATGTAATTTTATTCAAGCCAAAGAACTTTTTCTTCAACTCAGCAAAAACTATCCTCAGGATGGTCCCAGCCAGATTTTTTATCATAGAGCATGTAAATATGCTGACAATCCCCGTCAGTTTGAAAACGATTACCAGGACGGAATCTACTGCTGCAAAGAAAAATAATTGACATGTTAGTCAAAATAAGAAATCATAGCCTCTTTTTAAACAAGCCTTTTTAATAAACAAAGATATCTTATGAAACTATTTTTTCGCTATTTTTTTAGAACCCTACGTGTAATCCTTGGCCCTTTTTTACTTATTTGGGAAAAACTTTCTGCCCCCAAAGGCATTGAGCGCTCAGCTGAGGAACAAAAGATAGTAGATAAAAAAACGCAATTACTGACTCTATACCAATATCCCAGTTGCCCTTTTTGCATTAAAGTACGTAGGCATATAAAACGTTTATCACTTAATATTAAAATGCTTAATGCTCAGCACGATGGTGAAGAACGTAGCGAATTATTAGCTCAGGGTGGTAAAACGCAGGTTCCTTGCTTACGGATAAAGCATTCAGACAAAGCCCCAATAGAGTGGTTATATGAATCGGATGCCATTATCTCTTATCTGGATAAGCATTTTAGCTAAGAGTCCTGGCTTTTGCGAAAAATAATATGACTATATAAGGAAATAAATACCGCAGCTAAATATCCAAAAACATATATACTAAACAAATATATTGTTTTTAGCTGTGCTTCTATATCTAACTGCAAAATCACCAACATCGACAAAAAAGTGACCATCAAGGAAGCCCCCAGTGCTGCATTAGAAATTTGAAATATCCTACCTGCCTCTATAACTGTCCTAAAAAATTTATTACAGAGCAGGCTCATCACCGCTGTTACTATAGTAAAAACTATATACGAAATAACTAAGCTTAATATTATATTCAACATGACTTCATTTGCATTCGTTTAATTTTTTTAAAATGGCACTATTTTTGCTTAATCACCTTAATAGTTTAGCAAACCAGCAGTTATAAAATTAGGCTCTATCTAGCTTAACAGAAAATGACTATAATTTAATTTTAAATGATATAACTTGGTTATAAAAATGACAATAATTATTAATAAAAGCCTTCCTAATATAACAAATCAAAAAGGTTCAGCCCTTGCATGGATTTTAGTTGTTATCTTTATTATCACTAGTGGGGTGGGATGGCTTTTATATCTACAAACTGATATTGCATTTAAAAAAAATAAAAAGCAAAAACAGCACTTACAGCAACGCTACTCTCAAAAATCAGATGAATTAAATGAGTATTGGAATAAATTACAAAGCTTACAAGATAAAAAATATCAACTGACTAATGAAATTACAAGTTATCAAACTACAACTAAAAAACTTGAAAGTGAGGTTGCTCTTGGTCTTCAAGAAAGAAAGAAATTAAATGATTTATTAAATCAACAAAAACAAAATGCTGATTTACTACTCTCCTGCACTAATAACAATACAAAATTAAAGTCTGAGCTACTAGAAAAACAGAAAAATTTAGACCTGCAAGCCAAGAATTTAACCACGCTAGCCAAACAAAAAGAAACTCAGCTAAATAATTTATTAACCCAGTGCCAATCCACTTTAGTATCCGAAAATGAAAAAACTTTACACTGCAAAAATGAAATAACTGTTTTAGCACAACAACTAGCAGAAAGTAAAAAACAACTGAGCATATCAATAAACAAGCACTTGATCACAACATCTAAGGTTGATGAAGCAAAGAAAACAGTAGAAGGCTTAACACAACAACTTGCAATAGTAACAAGTGATATAGAAGAACTAAGAATAGAGTTTGAGCATTCTCAACAACTGCTTAAAAAATACCAGTCAAAATATCAAAATAAAACCCAGTTACTACAAAACTGGGAGTTGATTACTACTAACTTAGATCAGCAATTAAACCAAATGAGGGAGGAACAAACTGATTTACAAGTCCAACTAGAGCAAGCTAAGCAACAATATCAGCTCTGTCAGCAACAACTACTTATTAAAGTCACTAGTCAACAAGATGTTTTAGTAACAGCATTACAACAGCCAGTTGAAGAATTTAGCTCTGTTGAAAAAGCTGATTCCATTGAAGAAAAAATTAATAGTTATATTAATAAAAATGATATTTTAACAATTAAAAATCTGCAATTAATGGATAAAAATAAACAACTGGAAAAACAATTAGCTAAAACTCGTACAACAAATATAGAACAGGCTCCTGAGCCACAAGCTAATAAGCAAGAAGCTGAGGCTATTGCTCTATTACAAAACAAATTAAAAGCTGAAATAAATAAGAAAAAAATTAGCATCACCAGACAATATGATAAATCTACCCAAATAAAAGTTGGAAATGCTCTTATGTTTGTATCTGGGCAAATCCAGATTAGCCAGCAGGGAACTCATATTTTAGACAACATTGCTCAGCTATTATTAAAATTTCCCCAGCGTAAAATTGAGATTATTGGTCATACCGATAATCTACCTGTACGTTCAGGCACCCATACCAGCATTGTATCTAACTGGGAATTATCTGCTGCTCGTGCGGCAGCAACTATTCGCTACTTGCAGCATGCATCAAAAATTCCACCTCAACGCATGTTATTAGTTGGAGCCAGTCAGTACCAACCCCTTGCTAAAGGTAGTACTAAAGTTAGCCGTGCTCAAAACCGCCGCATTGAAATACGTTTATTAGCTGAAGATAAAAAACTAAAATAAAAATTACTTAATCCTTGTTTTTAAAGTAAAAACTGAATTAGAATCTATTTTTTTCGCTATATTAGTTTTTTTTTACTATAATAAAAAGCATCACTTTTCACTAATATGGAACAACTATAATGACCTCAATTATATCCACCAGTAGCTCTTCTGCTCATCCTGATCTCGATTGGAGCCAATTAAAAGAAACCGTTCTTATGGTAAATTTAGCGGTTGCTCAAATTGATCACTCAATGCACGAAGGAAACCAATCAGTTAATATTCTGGCAGAATCCTTTACCATTCTTGCCGATATAATGAGTGACATACAAAACTGTCTTGAGCATATCCCCGAAGGTGAGATAAAAGAAAAACTTAGCGCATCAACTGACCTCGCCACAGGTAAGGTTAGCTCTGCTATTATAGCTTTCCAGTTCTATGATAAGCTGAGTCAGCGTTTATCCCATGTTTCTGGCGATCTTGCAGCATTAAATAACTTAATCAGTGATCCCACCACTTTATATTCACCACCAAAATGGAAAGAACTACAGGAAAAAATTAGAGAAAAATACACCATGGATGAAGAGCGAAAAATGTTTGATAAAGTCCTTTCAGGGGTAAGTATTGAACAAGCTTTAGAAGAATTTATTCAAGAGATGAATAATAAAGGTGATGAGAATGATATTGAGTTATTTTAAACTCAATTATGATTTAAGTAAAAGTTCTCTTACGGGCTTATAACTTTTTCTATAAAAGTCTAAAATACCGTGTTTTTTGATAGCAATGAGATGCCCTTTGGTTGGGTAACCTTTATGTTTATTAAAGCCATATTGTGGATATAAATCATGCAATTTAAGCATTTTCTGATCTCTTTCTACCTTAGCTAAAATAGAAGCTGCACTTATTGCAGGAATAAGACTATCTCCTTTCACAATTGCTTCAACAGCGATATTTACATCGGGTGTTTTATTTCCATCTACCAGTACTTTATCTGGCCTTATTGTTAATCGTTCTACCGCCAGTTTCATGCCAAGTAAACTGGCCTGCAAAATATTGATTTCATCGATTTTGTTACTATCAATAGCAACAATTGCATAAGCCAGGGCTTTTTGTTTAATTATTAATGCTAGCTGCTCTCTACGTTTGGCAGATAATACTTTAGAATCGCAGAGCCCATCAATAGGATTTTCAGCATCTAAGATAACTGCAGCAACAACTACATCATAACAAAGACAGCCTCTACCAACCTCATCAACACCTGCAATTATACTCTCATCACCCATTGCTATTTTTTGGTCTGGACTTTAACAGGTTTATTTACATAATCAACCACTGCCTGGGCCGCTGTTTTGCTGGCCTCTTTTCTTAACATTAAGTGAATATTGTGGAAAATATCTAACCTTTCTTTCCACTCATGCAAATCAAGTAGAGCAAGAACTTTGCTGACCATATTTTGTTCATTCACTTGCTCTTGAGCTAATTCTTCGACCAACTTTTCTCCTGAGAGTAAATTAGGTAAGGAAAAGTAAGGCACAGCAGCTAATTTTCGAGTTATCCAATAAGTAATAGGAGCTAATTTATAGGCTACTAACATGGGTTTTTTAAGCAATAAAGCCTCTAAAGTTGCCGTACCCGAAGCTAATAAAACCGCATCCGATGCAGCCATTGCAACTCGAGAGTTGCCATCGACTAAGATAATTTTAGGAGGGTTTTGATAACTTTTAATTTGTTTTTCAAAAATTTTGCGGTGTTCTTGTGAAACCAGAGGAGCAATAAAAACCAGATCAGTATTGATTTTTTGACAAGCCACAATGGTATCTAAAAAAGGTTTGCTTAAGCGCTGTATTTCAGAGTTCCTACTTCCCGGTAATACCGCAATCAGGGCTTGATGCTCTTGAATAACCGTATCAATTCCCAGTTCAAGCCTGGCAGATAATTTATCCACATCCAGTGGAATTTCATCTGCCAGGGTATGCCCAACAAACTTAACCGGCATACTACAATTATGATAATTGTAGTAGTTATCATAAAAGCGTTTTTCAAAGGGGAAAAGCGTTAACATTAAACCAACAGAGCGGCATATTTTGTGAATACGATACTGTCTCCACGCCCAGACAGAAGGACTTACATAGTGAACAGTACGGATATTTTTTTCTTTTAAACGTTTCTCAATTGCTAAATTGAAGTCAGGGGCATCAACTGCAATAAAAACATCGGGAGGATTTTTTAAGAAATATTTGATTATGTCTGCTTGAATAACATATAATTCGCGAAAATTTGCAACTACTTCAACCAGCCCCATTACCGATAATTTGTTCATCGGATAAAGTGTTTTACAGCCCGCTTCTATCATCAATGGGCCTGCAATACCTACAAATGTAGCCTCAGGGACTAAACGCTTAATTTCATTTATTAGTGATGAGGCAAGAATATCTCCTGAAACCTCTCCTGCTATAATACCTACTTTCATAATGGACAAGTTATCCAATAAATTAAACTAATTATGCATCTCTTTCTGCACACATTAATTCTGCAGAGGCTACCATTTGTCCATCAACAGATGCAGTACTATTAAACTTCCACACACCACGTTTGCTTCTTATTACTTCAATTTGTAATAGCAGTTGATCTCCGGGTAAAACCGTTTTTTTAAATCTTGCTGAATCAATACCTACCAGATAAAATAACTTTTCATTACTGGGTTTGCTCTGATTGCTACGATAAACCAGAATACCCGTTGCCTGGGCTAGAGCCTCAATAATAAGTACTCCAGGAAAAATCGGCTTTTGGGGGAAATGGCCTGTAAATTGGGGCTCATTAAAACTCACATTTTTTATTGCAGTTAGAGATTTACCGAGCTCCAGATGAGTAACTTTATCAACTAATAAGAAAGGATAACGATGAGGTAAGTGTTCTAAAATTTCCTGAATGTCCATAGTTTCATTGCTTTCAGTCATTGCTTATTCTCATCATATTCTCTTGTTTAATGGTTATATTATTTAATCTCTACTGTATTATCCAGCAGTTATTTTTTTGCCTTATATTTTTTATTTAATTCTTTCAAAATTTTGCTAGTTACATCTATTCGTTTGCTTGCATAAATAACGCCATCGCTTACGATGAGATCATATTTTTGTTGTTGGGCAACTTTAGTAATTGCCTGCAAAACTACTTTTTGAAGCGTAACAAGTTCTTCATTTTGACGAATACTTAAATCTTCACGAAAAGCATCTTTATCTCTTTCTAAATCTCGACGAAGCAAAGTGATCTTTCTTTTTAACTTGCTCAGAGCGGTATTAGACATTACCGCTGCATCTTTTTGTAATTTTTTTTCATTGCTTTTAATTTTCTTTTGTAATTTAACTAATGCTTTGTCGCGCTTAGCAAATTCCTTCTGCAAATTATTTCTTGCAGCTTCTGCCTGAGGGGCTTTTTCTAATAACACTTGCTGATTAACAAATGCAATTTTATGCTCAGCAATGGCTGCATTTGATGCTATTACCCAAAAGCAGCTCAATAAAATAACTTGTAATACCTTCATAAATACACTCCTCTAACTAAAATTGTTGTCCAAAAGAAAATTGGAAAATTTGTGTTTCATCACCGTCTTTATCATTTATTGGATAACCCAGACTAAAACGCAATAAACCAAAGGGGCTGACCCATGCTCCTGAAATCCCTGTGCTGTATCTTAATTCATTTGCAGCAAAATTATCAAGGCTTTCGTATACATTACCTATATCAAAAAAACCACTTAAACGATATGCTGCTGAGTCTTTTACAAAGGGAATTGGCATAATAAGTTCTGCATTTGCTACCGTGCGCAATCGGCCACCAATTGCTCTGTCTGTTTTAGCATCTATTGGGCCTAAGGTATTGTCTTTAAAACCTCGAACACTATTCATACCACCTGCATAGTAGTTTTCAAACGGAGGAAAAACATCACCCGCATATATATCACCAATACCAATATCACCCTTTAGCATTACCGTGAGTTGTTTGGATACAGGGAAATATTGCACCTGCTTATAACCTAGATGAAAAAATTGGTATTCACTTCCTGGGGTTGCAATATCTGTTTTTATGCGTAATAAACTCCCTCTGTCAGGGAAAATAGCTTTATTACGGCTATCATGTGCCCAATTGGCTTGTAAGCGAAGAGTTAAGTAATCATCCCCACCATTGTGCTGTACAAAATCAATAATATTGTCTGCCGTATCCGAAAGATCGGAAGGCAACTTAATTTTAATCTTCTCAATATCCATACCTAAATTGTAACGATTAAATTCATTAACAGGAAAGCCAAAATTCAAACCCAAAGCATCCTTGTTTACGGTATAGTTTGATAAGTTATTTTCCTCGGCATCGGTTCTTCTATGTGTTACATACCAGGTACGACTTACCCCATCCTGAGTCCAATAAGGGTCGGTAACAGATAGGTGTAATAGCCGGTTTACCTTGCTGGTATTTACTCCCACACTGAAACTGTTTCCTGTGCCTAAAAAGTTTTGTTGAGAAATACTAAAATTAAAGATAATTCCATCGGTTTGAGAAAAACCAATACCTGCATTAATGCTGCCTGTTGATTGCTCTTCTAATGTATAATTAACATCCACCAAATCAGTTTTACCTGGTATTGCTGGTGTTTCTACACTGACGTCTTTAAAGTAACCCAGTTTATTTAATCGCTGCTTTCCTCGCTGTACTTTAGTGGTAGAAATCCATGCACTTTCCTGCTGCCGAAGTTCACGGCGAACCACGTGATCTGCTGTATTGGTATTGCCATAAATATTTACTCTTCGAACATATACCCGATTACCAGGGTCTATAAAAAATGTCAGAGTGATGGTATTTGTTTCATCATTGATTTCTGGAATGGGGTTTACATTAGAAAAAGCATACCCTTCTTTACCTAAAGCCTCAACTATTGATTCACTGGTACGGGTTACTTTCTTTCTTGAGAAAATCTGATTTTTACGAATTTTAACCAGTTTAAATAATTCTTCTTTTGGTAGGATTAAATCACCTGCAATTTTTACATCTGAGATTGAATATTGTGCCCCTTCTACAATATTAACGGTGATATATACATCCTTTTTATCTGGAGTAATAGAAACCTGAGTTGAGTCAATAGAAAAATTAACATAACCTCTGTCCATGTAAAACGCGCGTATTTTTTCTAAGTCACCGGATAAACGTTGTTTTGAATATTGATCTTTTTTAGTATAGAAAGAAAATAACGTAGGAGTAGTTAACTCCATTTCATCTAATATCGTTTCTTCATCAAAAGAAGTATTGCCAACAATATTAATTTTTTTAATTTTTGAGACCTTACCTTCGGAAACATTTACCGTTATACCTACTCGGTTTCTTTCCAGAGGGGTGACTACAGACTCAATTCGAACCGCATATTTTCCTCTGGAATAATATTGACGTCGTAGCTCTTCTACCACTTTATCGAGTAAAGATTTATCATAAACCCGCCCTTCAGCAAAACCAACCTGTTTTAAAGATTTAGTCAACTCCTCGGTTTCAATATCTTTGTTCCCTTCAAACTCAATTGTTGAAATAGCAGGACGCTCAACAACTGAAATAATCAAAATATTATTTTCTGCTTCAATTCTTACATCTTTAAAAAAACCAGTTTTAAATAATTCATGTAATGCCTTTGATATATTATGATTATCAATCTGCTCTCCAACTTTGATAGGAAAGTAGTTAAAAACGGTTCCTGCACTGATCCGTTGAATCCCCTCTATACGAATATCTTCCACCTCAAAGGATTCAAACGAATATACATTGCTATACGTAAATAACAGCAAAAAGGTAAGAAAAAATGAATTTTTAGAAAATTTTAAGACACACAAACAGATATTATTAAACATATTTTTAAACTGTATTAATTTAGAGGTTTTGATTTTATATTAATTATTCAACTATGACTAAGAAAGCAGTCTATAAATATCATTATAAATTGCCAGGCTCATTAACATTGCAAGAATGGCAATGCCTATTTTTAACGAAAAGTCCCTGACCTTCTCAGAAACTGGATTACCTTTTATCATTTCCACCAGATAAAACATTAAGTGCCCTCCATCCAGGATCGGAATAGGCAATAAATTAATCACTCCAAGACTCAGGCTTACAATCGCTAAAAATCGTAAAAAATATTCGATTCCCTGCTTAAAACTGTTACCTGCTACTTCTGCAATAGTAATAGGGCCACTAATATTTTTTAAAGATGCTTCACCTATTAACATCTTACCAAACACTTTAAGGGTTAAAAGCGACATACTCCATGTCTTTTCAACACCTTTAATTAAGGCACCACCTACTGAATAACGGTTTACAACCACCATTGAATCGTCAAATACGGCCTTGTACTTATTTGCAATGCCTAGTATACCTACTTGCTTACCATTTCGCATATCGGAAGCACTAATTAAATCAATTATTTTTTCATTGTTATCCCGAATAAGCATAATTTGCATTTTTTTATTGGGGCGTTGTTTTACATATGAAACTAAATCCATCCAATCTGACACGGCCTTATCATCTATAGAAACAATTTTATCGTTCTCTTGTAACCCTGCTTGCTGAGCGGGAGTATCTGGAAATACCTTGCCAATAACTGCTTCAACTTTGGGGAGATCCAGTTGAAAACCAATGCTCTGGTGCAAATGTGATGCCTCAATAGATTTTGGAATAGCAGATAAATTAAGCTTTAAGTGCTGCCCTGAATGAATCAATACCGAGACATTTTCGCGATCAATAAAAAATGGTAATAATTCTTCATACATGGAGCCAAAAGTAACCACATCGTTGCCATCTATCTGGATTATTTGATCACCCTGTCTAAAGCCTGATTGCCATGCAATAGAGTCTTTATCCATCTCTCCCATAATGGGTTTAATACCTGTTATACCAATTAGATACATGAGAAAAAAAGCAAATACCGCAAATATAAAGTTTACCAATGGCCCGGCAATAACTATAGCAAAACGTTTATATACATTCTGGTGATCAAAGGTGCGATGTAATTCTTCTGGCTTAACATGCTCATCACCCTCACCTAACATTTTTACATAACCACCCAAAGGCAGTGCTGCAAGCACAAATTCGGTATTATCCTTTTTACCTCTAAAACGTACCAGAGTTTTACCAAAACCAATAGAAAAACGTAAAACCTTAACATTAAACTTTCGAGCTACCCAGAAGTGGCCGAATTCATGGACGGTAATAAGAATGGCTATACAAATAATAAAAGATATAACACTGATTAAAAAACTTTCCATTTATTATTTTACTTCTCGTTTAAATTGGTAATTATCAAATAAATATTGATCGGCACATTCTCTTGCCTGCTGATCAACCTGATATACCGTTTCTATTGAATTTATTTCGACATTAGTTACATTTTCCAGGCAATATTCAACCACTTTAGCAATGTCAAGATAAGGAAGATGTTGTTGTAAAAAGCATTCAACTGCAACTTCATTTGCAGCATTTAAAATAGTGGATGCACTGCCACCAGACTTTAGTGCATCAAAGGCTAATTTTAAACAGGGAAATTGCTGATAATTAGCAGGCTGAAATTCCAGCTTAGCTACTTCAAAAAGATCCAGCGGTTTTACTCCTGATGCCATACGTTCAGGCCAGGCTAAAGAGTATGCAATAGGCGTTCGCATATCCGGGTTGCCCAATTGTGCAATTACCGAACCATCGCTATACGAAACCATAGAATGAATAATGCTTTGCGGATGGATAACAACCTGAATATCATCGGCAGCAACTGAAAACAACCAACTTGCTTCAATTACTTCTAAGCCCTTATTCATCATAGTTGCAGAGTCAACCGAAATCTTTTTGCCCATTTCCCAATTAGGGTGAGCACAGGCTTGTCCAGGAGTCACTAAAGCCAGTTCGGTTAAAGATTTATTAAGAAAAGGACCACCAGAAGCGGTTAATAGTATCTTTTTAATAGCATATTTTTGAATTTTATTTTTCTTAAAATTTGAACTGCAATCGTAGTCATGTGGCAAAGATTGAAATATAGCATTGTGCTCACTATCAACGGGTAAAATTATTGCACCGTACTGTTTAACCGTTTGCATAAATAAAGAACCAGACATAACCAAAGATTCTTTATTTGCCAGTAAAATTCGTTTTCCTGCTTTGGCCGCGGCTAAACTGGATGGTAAACCTGCTGCACCAACAATAGCTGCCATAACATAATCACAACTTGGCATGCTGGCTATCAATTCAAGATTTTTTTTACCACTGAGTACTTTTATGTCACGGGTATGCTCAAATTGCTGTAATCTATTGAACAATAACTCTGCTGCATCACTATTTACCATGACTGCAATTTCTGGTACAAACTGCTGGCACTGGGCCAACATTCGCTCAACTTGAGTATTGGCACTTAAAGCCACTACTCGGTATTTATCCAGATGTTGTGCTATCACATCCAGTGTACTTACACCAATGGATCCTGTTGAACCTAAAACTGATATTGCAATCATAAAAATAGCTCTTGAGTATTATCAGCAACAAATAAAATAATTATAATAAAGACTGGGGCTACAGAAGTAAGACTATCTATTCTATCTAATACCCCACCATGCCCGGGTAAAATCTTACCGCTGTCTTTAATTCCCGAATTTCGTTTATACATACTTTCAAATAAATCACCAACTATAG
This sequence comes from Pseudomonadota bacterium, assembly GCA_045047105.1. Classification (GTDB taxonomy): domain Bacteria; phylum Pseudomonadota; class Gammaproteobacteria; order GRL18; family GRL18; genus JADGAU01. The sequence continues at coordinate 77,637 of JASFYQ010000017.1, forward strand.
AAGTGGCAACTATAAAAACAGTTAACAATACCGTATAAAAAGTCAGCATATAGTCATGACTTAAAATATAACTAAAAATCCCAGTAAAAGAACAACTGGTTACTACTGCTCCATATGCACCCTGTTTGGTTTTCCCTGGACTTACATTAGGAATTAACTTTGACTTTCCCCATTTTTTTCCAGAAAAATAAGCCCCTGTATCTGCAAACCAAATAACTATCATCATTAATAATAACAGTTCACTCCCTGTTATTTGAGAATTTAAAATCTGGATAGATGCTGTATTTTTAAGCAATACCATGGCATACCATGAAGGAATAAGCACTATAAATCCCACTAGAAATTTTATAGCTAATTTTGTTGCCCAGATATTTTTATAGCGAGGGTATTGGCTAATAAAAAATACACTGATTAACCAGAAAAATACGCTAAAATAAATAATATAAATAAACTGGGCGGATTTAGAAAGACCATATTGCCACAGTAACCACATAAAAAAAATGCTACAAACAACAAATAACAAGCCATAAATAGGTTCAATTATTGAAATTTTTGTCCATTCAAAGGCACCAATTAGAAAAATAAGCCCTAGCAGAAAAGAAAAATAGTTGCCTGGAAGATATAGTATCCCCATAATTGCCAGAGGGAGTAGGATAAAAGCAGTTAAAACTCGAGATAGTAACAAATTATTTACCTTGTTAGTGCGCTACAAGAACAGTCAGCATATTTGTAACTAGTGGCCTGAAATGAATTATTTTTCAACTTGATCACCCGTTCGTCCAAAACGACGTTGCCTTGAATTATAAGAGCTAATAGCTTTCGAAAATAACTCATTATCAAAGTCAGGCCATAAGGTTTCGGTAAAAAAGAATTCACTATAGGCTAAATGCCATAATAAAAAATTACTAATCCGTTGTTCTCCACCGGTACGAATAAATAAATCAGGCTCAGGTAAATTACGTGTAAGTAAACAAGATTCAATTAATGCTTCGTCAATCTCATCTATAGTTATCCTTTCAGATTTAACCTGCTCTGCAATATTTTTTACTGCCTGGGTAATATCCCATCGCCCACCATAATTAGCGGCAATAGTTAACACTAGACCTGTATTTTCAGCAGTTATATCCAACGCTTTTTGGATTTTTGTTTGTAGTTTTGTTGAAAATTGAGATAAATCACCAATAATATTGAGTTTAATATTATTTTTATCTAATTTTTTTACTTCAGAATCTAGTGCTGTAGCAAAAAGCTCCATTAATAGACTCACTTCTTTTTCAGGCCTGCGCCAGTTTTCACTACTAAATGCAAACAAGGTCAAATAATCAAGCTTTGTTTTAACACAATATTTAACAATATTTTTAACCGTAGTTAAACCAGCTTTGTGGCCTGCAAAACGAGGGAAAAAACGTTTTTTTGCCCAACGCCCATTGCCATCCATAATTATAGCAATATGCTGTAATGTATTTTTACCCGCAATAGTCGGATTATCGACAGGACTCATTAAATTCTCTTATATAACAAAAAATTAAACATTAGAATATTTTAACACAAAATCTTCTCAGACAATAAAAAAGGCCACATTAATGTTAATGTGGCCTTTCAGCGTAGTTAAAATAATCTTGGGATTATTTTTGAATCTTACCTTCAACATGAATAACTACACGACGGTTTGCAGCACGACCATCACGAGTTGCATTTGATGCAGCTGGATCTGACTCACCCATTCCAGTAACGTCAATTTTATCATCGCTAATATTAGTGTGTTGCTCTAAATAAGAAGCAACTGATTGGGCTCTTCTTTCTGAAAGTTTTTGGTTATATGCTTCAGGACCAGTACTGTCAGTGTGGCCAATTACAGATACATCTTTAGTTAATTCAGCTTTACCTTTAAATTTTTCAATTCTTTCGTCAAGAACAGCCTTAGCATCATCACTTAATGCATCGCTATCAAAACCAAATAAAAGTGCAGCGCTAATAGCTATATCTTCATACACAATAGTAGTTACCGTTGCAGCAGTTGCTTCTGGAGCAATAACAATTTCTTTTTCCATTACTACTACTGGAGCTGGTGGCTCGTATCCACATTCTTCAAGCCTATCTGATGAATCATCAAAACGTGAACGCCAACATTCACCATAGCTATTTTTTACAACTTGACCCGATGCATTTTTCACATAATCTTGTACCATATCTTCTGCATTAACTGAAACTGATAATGCAGCAGCAAGACCCAGTGTAGTTGCTAAGACAAGGCTTTTTAGTTTATTCATATCACTTAGTTCTCCATAAATTTATTATATTTTTATAATGTATAATCAAAGGTCTATTGCCAAATCAATCGTTGAACTATTGACCCATTTATATCTAATCATTCCTATTCAAAAAAACAGAAAAACCAGGTCAAAAACAACAGCACCATCGGTATCTAACAATTATTGAAATACTAGCATGTAAAATAAACAAATACCAGAGAAAAGCAGATAAAAAAACTAATGTTGTTTATTTTAAAATTTTACTTTTTATTTTCATCCAGTAATGCTTTCAAGCGTGCTGACTGTACATATCCTGGCAACATGGTCCCATCACTTAAAAATAATGCTGGAGTGCCTCTTACACCAATCTCTTGTCCCAATGCAAATTGACTAGCCACTGGATTAGTACAGGTTTTTGCCGCAATCCCATTACCATATTTCGCATCAGACATAGCTTGCTTTTTATCTTTACTACACCATACCGAAACAATTTTATCATATGACGGAGAACCAATTCCGGCTCTTGGATAAGCCATATATCTTACGGTAATACCCCTTTTATTATACTCAGGCATTTCACGGTGTAATTTAACACAGTAAGGACAGTCAATATCAGTAAAAACAGTCACTTTATATTTTTCATCTTTAGCTGGGTAAATAATCATGTTTTCTTCACCCTGTGCCTCGATTAAAGTAACTCTTGCCCCAGTACGCTTTTCTTCTGTTATATTAACCTTATTTTTCATATCAATAAGATCACCCTTTAACATCATACTGGCATCTTTATTAAAATAAAAAATAGCCGTTCCATAACTGACTTCATAAATACCAGGTAAAGCAGTTTCAGTAATACTATCAGGCATGCTGCCAGGCATTAAATTATCTAATGCAATACGCAAAGCCATAGTATCTATGTTTTCACCCTTAGCATATAAATTAGTGGAGCTTAAAACTAAACCAGCAAGTATTAACCATAATGAGTTTTTAAGCAGTTTTTGTATTGTTTTCATAAATATTCCTTAATCTCTAAAGTTAGTGTATTGAAGAGGCAAACTTAAATCAGCCTGTTTTAGGTTTGACATCACACTTTGCAAGTCATCTCTTTTTTTGCCTGTCACACGAACCTGCTCACCTTGAATAGAAGCCTGTACTTTTATTTTACTGTCTTTAATTAATTTCACAATTTTTTTAGCAGTCTCTTTATCTATGCCCTGGCGCAATACCAACCTTTTTTCAACCTGGCGACCATTAGCCTTAACTGAGCTCTCTTCAAAACTATTAATATCAATACCTCTACGTACCATTTCAGTATGAACAATTGATAATACCTGATCAACCTGAAAATCACTTTCACTGTAGATAACAACCTCCTCTTTCTGCTTTTTAACGTCGGTAGTGGTTCCTTTTAAATCAAACCGTTGCGATATTGCTCTATTGGCATTATCCACTGCATTACTTAATTCATGTTCATCAACTTCTGAAATAATATCAAATGATGGCATAGTATTCCCAACCTGTTTCCAATAAATATTTAAATAAGTTGCATATCTTACAACATTTAATTATTTCATGTAAAATTAAATAAATTTAACCTTTCTCTAACTGCTGACTAATTAGCCAATATTGTTTACTTGAATAATACAGGTTATACGCCAACCAGCTGAAATTTAAAAACATCATAACTGCTGCTAAAAGAGATAATACAAATACGCTATTAAAGACAATAGATAAGCTCATTAATAATAATGTTAAGATATGTAAATAAAGTTGAACTTGCTGATTTTTTACACTAATCAAACTTTGCATATTGGGTAACAAGCCCATTTTTGTGGGCTTTAACATTATTTTACGTTGCAGATGCATATAGATAATAAAAGGCACAATTTTTTGCATCATGCCAATAATACAACTGATTGCAAAACCAAAAATAAACAGCAGGCCCAAGAGCAATTCAAGTTCAATCACATAATATTGATTAATTAAAGCATTAGACCAATATAGAGCAACAACTAGAATGAGTATAGTTAAAGCCAGCCTCCAAAAATTGATAGTTATATCTTTCACTTTTCGCTTACGTTTATTAATCATAAATAAACTGTAAAAAGCATAAACTAAAATACCAAAACTAAGACTAAAATCTGCAATTTTTATAAGTTGATCACTACTATCAGTTAATACTAATAGCGTTAAACTCATCAAACATAACATTATAAAAACGGATAATATTTTTAAATATAATGCAGGAAAAGCAGGAGCAACATGAAACATTGGAATCACTTGTGAACTAACTGCTAGAATTAATAAGATAGTCCAGCCCACCAGCCCCCACATCAGGTGTAAGTCTGTATATTCTCTATAAGCAATACCTAAACCATTAAAGGAGTATCCCATAGTCATAAATAACCCGAGTACAAGAGTAATTAATAAGGAGACATCTACTAACCTTAAAACAAAAACAGCTTCTTTTTTACTTTTAAGAGTAATTAATAAATAACTTAAAGAGCCAATAAAAACCACTAAAACCACCGCTAAAAAAAATAAGGCAAATTGAAAAAAAACTACTTTTTGAGTTAAAAACCCAGCGGTTAAAAATAAACTACCAAAAATTAATGAAAAATAAATAGAAGAGGTTATATGTTTAGATGCAGGAATAGCATAACCTGTAATTACAGGAATAAACTGAAACATTGCCCCAGTCATACTCATCAACATAAAACCCAGGGTAAGCAAGTGTGTTATAGCTAGTGTTTCTCCCGACCAGCGACTGCTATGTATTAGTTGCGCATCAAATAGAAATAATAGCGATGCCAAAATACCAAAAAAAGGAGCAGTTAAAAAAAACCGCAACGGAATAAATAACGGGGGCATGCTTTCAAAAGAAAGCCCAGACATACGCATGGTAATTTTATTCGCTCCTTAATTTTGCTTCTTAAGCTTGAATCTTAACAAAGGATGCTTAAACGATAAGAGCTTAAGCAATGGGCTTTTAAACAAGTTGATGACAATGTTTTGCCGTTTCTATATCGGCTGCAAGCCAAATTAGAATGGTATATTTTGTATGCAAAGATGTGGGTTCAAATACGCAATAATCAAGATTATTTTCTCGTAATACATCGTATAAAGGAAAAGGTTGTTGGCGATGAAGCATTCTAATATAAGCTTTTTTTTGTAATTTTGTTAATACGCTAAGTACCTCGGTAAAGGGTTCAGGTGCTTCTAAATCACTGACATCAACTAGTATTTCAGTAAACATCAACCATCCTGATCTATCATATTATTAATAGTATCGTCTTTACTTGTGATAGCACCATCAATCATAGGATAAAGGATCTGCTCTTCTTTCATATTGTGTTGCTGCATGGTCACCATTAATGTCTCTGATAAACCTAAAAAACTATTTTTATTCTGGTTTTTGCAGGCTTTTGAAATTTCGGCCATCAGATCTCTAATTTGCTGGTGTTCTATACGCATCATTTGAGTTGGCCCCTGTGTCATACCCGTGATTGCCTCAAACTCAGGAAAAAGTATGTCTTCTTCCCTATGGAAATGTTTTTCAATTTCAGCTACACATAAAAGCCAGGTACTGGATGCTTCATCCCATTGTTCTTTTTCCACAGATGATTCTGCTTGGATAAATAAATCATCACAGGCTTTGTGATGATCAGTCATAAATTCACTTATTGTCGGCATATTTTCTTCCTATATTTAATAGGCAGATATCATCACAGTATTTGTATAAAAAAACATTGATCTCGATCAATCATTAATTATTTGGTGGAACAATAATTAAATGAAAATTGATAAAAACTAAACAAGCCACGTCTGTAAAATATTTTTTAGTTCTTTTTTTGAGAAGGGTTTGGCAACAAAATCATCCATACCTACCTGTTTGCATTTAAGTCTCTCTGTTTCCAGAACATTAGTAGATAAAGCAATGATGGGAGTTTTTTTAATATTTTGAACCATTTCCTGAGCCCGGATTAAGCTGGTCACTTCAAAACCATTTAACTCAGGAATTGATAATTCCAGCAATATTAAACTATACGAATATTCACAAAACTTTCTTAATGCCTCAGAACCAGATGAGGCAATATCAACCGTTAGCCCCATCTTAGTCAACATAACACTGGCTGCTTTTTTTGCATCTTCCCTATTTTCTACTAATAAAACATGCCCAGAGAATTTTGTATTTTCAGAGTCACTTGCCATGTTATTGTCTAACTTCTCTTGCTGTATATCTAGTGTTAAGACAAAACTAAAGCGGGAGTATTTTCCCAGAGAACTAGTAACAATCAGATCACCACCCAACAGAGTTACCAGTTGTTTGCTGATAGCCAGGCCAAGACCAGAACCTCCATGCTGACGAGTAGATGAGCCATCTGCCTGCAAAAAAGAATCAAAAATCTTAGCACAATTTTCCTTTGAAATACCAATGCCTGTATCTTCAACAATAAAGTTAATCTCTATTTTTGAAATACTTTGGCTAAGTACATTGATCGTTAAAAGAACTCCACCTTCTTGGGTAAATTTAATTGCATTATCTAATAAATTAATTAATACCTGCCTTAATCTTCCTTTATCACCTAGCACAAATTCAGGCAAATCTTCTGCTATACTAATTTTAAAATCAATATTTTTCTGGCTGGCTTTAATACGCATAAGCCGATCAATATAATCAACCAATTTATATAAGCTAAATAACTGCGTACTTAGAGTAAAACGACCTGCCTCAATTTTACTAAAATCAAGTACATCATTAATAACTCTTAATAAAGATTGCCCTGAATCGTCTAAAGTATCTAAGTAATCACCCGCTTCTTCATCTAGCTCACAGTCTTTGAGCAGTTCAATCATACCAATAATGCCATTCAGTGGGGTTCGAATTTCATGGCTCATATTGGACATAAATTGCGACTTAGCATGATTGGCCAGCTCCGCAAGATGCCTGGCCTCTCTTAATGCTTCTGCTGCATGTTTACGCTCATTAATATAATCCGCTAAGACAGACTCCCTCTTAACACTGGCACTGATATCAGTAATATGCAATAAACAATAAGGTTTTTCCTTTCCCTCACCCGAGCTCTTATCAAAAAAGGTTCCCATTACTCGAGTTACTTGAATATGTTGATGGATTGGTTTTAAATTTACTGAATTTTTAGCGCTATATGAATACAAAGCCAGAGGTGAACGATTTAATACATTTGAAATAACTGCTGGCATTCCCTGTTCCAGATTAGAAAGAATGGCATAATATAGACGAGTATTTTCAAGTTTTGGAAAAACATCCAGAAGTGTTTTATTACAGGCCATTTCTGCTTTGATACTACTGTATTTCTCCATCCACCTATTCCAACAGGTAATATTTAATTGTTCATCTAAAACAAAAAAACCTGCATTTATAGCACCAAGTAAAGTTTCTTTATTAAACTGTACTTGCTGCTTAATTTCAGACTCCAGATTGGACATTTTTTAGTACCTTATTTAACTGGATTTTAATCTTACTTAATAAGACCGAGCCTAAAATAAACGCAATATAACCACTTACTGCGCTGGATGTAAAGTTTAAATTCACTTGCATAGACATAATAATCTGATTTTTATCGGTAATATGCTCAGTAAAAATAATGCCAACTTTATCTTCCTTAAATCGGGGTAAATCAATGGTATAAAAGGTAATTTAGGGAACAATAAGTATAATTTTCTGTTTAAGTATTTCACTTAAAGATGCTGCGGCCCTGCCAACCCCAATATTAAATAATTCCATTAACAAGTCATATTCCAACTCATTATAAGTTCTAAGCAATAGTTAAACAGGTCTTAGATAAAAGCTATTTGTTTATAGATATTAATGCTTGTTATTCAGCATCTGTCTTAGCGGTTATTTTAGTTGATATTTAATAGAGAGAATAGCTAAGTGAGTCATATTTTTAAAGTTAACAAATAAAAACAAGCTAAAAAATTTGAGCAAAAAATGAAACAGAAAAAAAGCTAACTCCTTGTTTAAATATAAAAATAAATTTACCCCTAAAAAAAACGACTATGATAGCCCTTGATCCTATGTTATATTTTAAAGTGGAAAAAAAACAATTTATAAAATCCAGGCAATAAAGTAATTACCAGCCTATCAAGGGGAAAAGATGAATCCAAAGATATTAGGTTATCATGTTATTGATACTATTTATCAATCATCAAGAAGCATTATCTACCGAGCAGAAAGAGAATCAGATAATTTTCCTGTAGCCATAAAAATGCTTTTGGATGACTACCCTGACAAACAAGATATTGCTCGCTTCCAGCATGAATTTCAAATTCATAAAAATTTATCTGACAAAATTGATGGCATAGTGAAAGTTCATGCTATTGAGCCTTTTGAAAATAAAGAGGCCATTATTTTTGATTATGTTGATGGAGAGGATCTCACCTCACTTAGAAAAAAATTTGCTAAAACAGATACCGAAGAACAAGCAAAAATTTCCTTAGATTTATTTTTTAATATTGCTATTCAAATTGCCCAAACTTTGGGTGAAATCCATCAACACTTTGTCATTCACAAAGATATTAAACCACACAATATACTCTGGGACACAAAGACCCAAACAGTTAAAATCATTGATTTTGGTATTGCTACTGAATTATCTCGTGAAAAACAAAGCCAGAACAGTAGTCTGCTTAAGGGCTCCTTATTTTATATCTCCCCCGAACAAACAGGCCGAATGAACCGTGCCATTGATTATCGTACTGACTTTTACTCTTTAGGCATTAGCCTATACGAGTTATTAAGTGGAAGACTGCCTTTTGATATAGGCACCGATTCTATGAGCTGGATACATTGTCATATTGCCAAACAACCACTGCCATTAACAGGGGTCGAAGCCAGTGCACTATCCGCAGTATCTGCCATTATTTTTAAATTAATGGCAAAAAATGCAGAGGATCGATACAAAAGTGCATTTGGGTTAAAACATGATCTACAAATCTGCCAAAATTTATGGAAAAAAACAGGAGCAATTAAGCCATTTCCTCTTGCTCAAAAAGACCGCAGTGAACGCTTTGAAATACCACAAAAACTATATGGCAGAGAACAAGAAATAAACCAGTTAATGGAGAGTTTTTCTCGTAGTAGTGAAGGTGGCAGCCATATTTTTCTTGTTGGCGGGTATTCTGGTATAGGAAAATCTGCCTTAATTAATGAAATTCAACACCCTATTATTACAAAAAATGGTTATTTTATTAAAGGAAAATTTGATCAATACCAGCGTAATATACCCTACTCTGCCATATCTCAGGCTTTCCAGGGACTCATTAAACAACTATTAACCCAACCCACAGAACAATTACAACAATGGCGAAATAAATTATTAGCAGTCCTCGGCCCTAATGGGCAAGTACTTATTGATATTATTCCGGAGCTGGAGCAAGTCATTGGTGCGCAAACAGAAGTTGCACACCTGGGTACAGAAGAAAACCAAAATCGATTTAACCAAATATTTTTACAATTTTTACAACTTTTCACCAAAAAAGAACATCCTCTGGTTTTATTTATTGATGATTTACAATGGGTTGACTCAGCCAGTTTAAAATTAATTCAACGCTTTGTATTAAGTGATGAGCTGGACTATTTTTTATTACTCGGAGCATTCAGAGATAATGAGGTAGATGAAGATCATCCCTTTATTAGAATGACAAAGGAACTTAAACAAGAACATATAAATGTTCCACTATTAATTTTAAAACCTTTACACCAACAACATATAAATCAATTAATTTCAGATACCTTAGATAGTGAACTGCAAATAACCCAGCCCTTAGCTGAGCTGGTAATGAAAAAAACCGCGGGTAATCCTTTTTTTGTTAATCAATTTTTAAGCACTATTTATAAAAACGAACTGCTTACCTTTGACACAGATACAACCGCCTGGTGTTGGGATATAGATAGCATTAAAAAATTATCCAGTGCAGATAATGTAGTTGAGCTGATGGTAACAGAAATGCTCAAACTCCCCATTACCACCCAGAACCTATTACAACTGGGCGCCTGTGTTGGTAATCAATTTGACTTAAAAACCCTCTCAATCATTAGTGAGTACTCCTTAATTAAAACCGCTAAGGAGCTTTGGCCAGCAGTACGTTATGGTATGTTAATTACCGAAGGTGAAGGTCATGCCCTACTGGTTAGTATGGATAATAATAGCGATGCTGGAGCATTATTTTCCCAAACTCAGGAACGTTTTTTACACGACAGAGTGCAACAAGCAGCCTATTCGCTGATTGAAGAAAGTCAAAAACAACAGTTACACCTTAAAATTGCTCGCTTATTATTAAAACAAACACCCGCAGATGAACTGGAAAATCACTATTTTGATATTGTAGAGCATTTTAATTATAGTATTAATTTAATTGATGATAGTGACGAATTATTTAAGCTTGCTCAATTAAACTTCAGAGTGGGTAAAAAAGCCAAAGATGCCACAGCATATCAACCTGCTCTGGACTATTTTACAGCAGCAGCACAAGCACAAGCATTAGCATTAGAAAAAAGCCTGGCAGAAAGCAATAACTCAGTTTTTAATAAGCAACAAAAACTACTCAGTTTTGATATAAGCAAGGGGCAAATTGAGTGCCATTTTCTATTAAGCGATGCAGATGCAGGCATTAAAAAAGCACAACAATGCCTAAAAACTTATACCTTAATCGAAGATAAAATTGCCATAAATAACCTCCTGATTCTTTATTATGGTGGAGCAGGAGAAATGGATAAGGCAATTGATATAGCCTTTGATTCATTAGGTTACTTTAATGTAAACATGCCCAGAAACCCTAATTTATTACAATTAGTAGGTGAGCTGGTACGAACAAAAATTAAACTGGGTAAAAGAACATCCAATGATTTAATGACCATGCCACTAATGCAGGATAAAGATTCACTTGCCGTGATGAGTTTATTAAAAGAATTAGTAGCCCCAACCTATTTGCAAGGATTAACTAACCTGCTGCCCTATATTATTTTAAGAATGTTATATATCACTCTGGATCATGGTAATAACCCTGTATCATCCTTTGCATATTCTGGTTATGCCTTGTTATGGTCTAAATTAGATAATTTTGCCGAATCACACCGCTTTGGTGTTTTAGCCATGGAGTACAATAAAAAAGTAGATAATCCTCCCATGGAAGCGCGCTGTTATTTTATGGTAACCAGCTTTTCCATTTATTGGAAGCAAGCACTTAAAGACTCATTAGAACCCAGAAAAACAGGCTTACAGAAACTCATTGAGACAGGAGAATATTTTTGGGCGTCCTATATTTATCTATTTGGTTTTTGGCAGGAAGTGGTTGTATCAAAATCTCTAGATGAAATTTTTAATATCACCCAGCTTAATCAGCGCTTTGCAAAAAAAGCCGAGCAGGTTGAACCTTATCATGTACACACATTACATCAAAACCTGTTTAAACATCTTGCAGGGGAATCACTTAATAATAGTTCAGGTATGGGGGCTCTAGACAGTGTTGAAGGTGAAGAAACTGAGGCTGTTGAATATTTTACCCATAATAAAACTTCTACTATGGGTAAGTTTTATCATGTAGTTTGCCGCCTGATGTTACATTATTATCACGAAGACTTTTCTCAGGCAGTGACTATTGCAACACATCCAGATATAAATAATGATGTTATCCGTGATGGCACCTTTACCCGTGTGATATATTCATTTTTTACCTGTTTATCCATCTTAGCGACCAACGAAGGAATATCCTCAAAACCTAAACTATATAACAAACTTAAAAGAAAAATAAAGCAATGGTATCAACTCTGCCCAGGCAATATGTCTGCTATGTGGCATTTATTAAAGGCAGAAGAATGTCGTATAAACACCAGGTTTAATCAGGCCTGTATGCATTTTGATTCGGCTATCAACGCCGCAAAAAAAATGCAATCATTATGGCTGGAAAGCCTTGCTAATGAGATTTATGCACGCTATTGGATACAAAAAAAGAATAAAAAAGTTGCTATAGTATATATGTCAGAAGCATATTATCTTTACTATCGCTGGGGTGCAGCTGGAAAATTACAGTCTTTACAAAAACACTATGCTAATTATATTCAACACCTCTCTACATCCAGCACCTCAGATTTAAGCTTTACCAGCAGTGTTGATACAATTATTGAAACATCCAGTACCACTACCAGCTCACATGTTAGAACCTCAACACAAGAATCTGCCCTGGATATTGAAACCATTGCCAAAGCCTCTAAGATTTTATCTGGTGAAATTGTAATGGATAAACTATTACAAAAACTAATGCAGTTTTTAATAGAAAATGCAGGTGCCCAAAAAGGCGTATTAGTACTTACAAAAGCAGATACATTAGTAATAGAAGCACAGATCTCTGTTGATCAAGAGTTATTATCTGAACAAGAGATTTTATTAGAAGATGCAAGCAATGTATCTATTCCTTTAATTCGTTATGTGGCACGAAGTCAGGAAACAGTCGTATTAGGTAATGCCTGTCAATACCAGAACAATGAAACAGAACAATTTAGTAATGATAGCTATATTATTGACCATAAAATTAAGTCAATATTATGTATTCCCTTAGTAGACAAAACCAGGCTGGTGGGAGTTTTATATTTAGAAAACAATATTACAACCGATGCATTTATTTCAGAACGTATACAGGTACTCAAAATATTATCCGCTGAAATCGCTATTTCTATAGAAAATGCCCGTTTATACCACGATCTGGAAATTTATAACCTAACACTAGAAGAAAAGGTAGCCGATAGAACCTCTGAGCTAAATGCAATGAACGATGCATTACTCAGTAAAAACAATGAAATTGAGCACACCAAAAAAGTTCTACAGGCACAAAACAAACACATTACCGACAGTATTGAATATGCTAAAAAGATTCAACAAGCTATTTTACCTGCCGAAGATTCCATCCAACAATTATTTAGCAATTTTTTTATTATTTACCTGCCCAAACAAATTGTTTCAGGTGATTTTTACTGGTTAAGTCAGGTTGATAATAAAATAATGGTAGCTGTTGCCGATTGTACCGGGCATGGAGTTTCAGGTGCTTTCTTATCCATGATAGGTCACACTTTGCTGAATAAATTAATTAACGAAAAACATTTAACCGAGCCAGCCAAGGTTTTGGAGCAGTTACATACAGACATGCGTATAGCATTACAACAACAGGGCAATCTTCACCAGGCAAACGATGGAATGGATATTGGATTATGCCAAATTGATTTAGATAATAATAAAGTAATCTATGCTGGAGCTAAACGGCCGCTATACATCGTTAAAAATACTCAAATTAAAGTTAATAATCACCATAATAAAACTTTAGAATTGACCGAAATTCGAGGTAATTACAAATCTATAGGAGGTAGGCAAAAAGAAAATAAACGTCAATTTACAAACCATGAACTAATAATTCAAAAAGGGGACATGTTATATCTAAGTAGTGATGGTTATATTGATCAAAATAATAACCAGGATAAAAAACTCGGTTCGCTTAAATTAGAGCAGCAATTACAAATAATTGCCAATAAAGATATATGCGAACAAGAATCTCACCTGTTAGAGGTATTAAAAAAACATCAAAAAAATGAACCTCAGCGGGATGATATTACACTACTGGGTATAAGATTTTAAGCTTAAACTTTAAATACTGAAAAAATAAAGGATAAGATGAAAAAATTTAAATTAATGAATTTTCGTCAACAAATTATCGAAAATAATATTGTGCTCTCATTTGAGGGGCAAATGTCACAGGGTGTTTTAATTTCATTAGTTGATACCTTAAAGAAAAAACTCAATGAGGATAATTTTACTGGCAATAAAGTATTAGATAATTATGAATACCTGGTCAGAAAAATCTATGCAATTTTTGTTGAACTGGCGCAAAATATTCAAAATCATTCTTCTTCAAAACAGGCTAGCATTCACCGCGAACCAGGGGGAGGAATTATACTTATCAGAGAAGATAAAGATGCTTATGTTTTACAATCAGGTAATCTAATTGAGCAAACTAAAGCAGATGCTATTGTTAAAAAAATAGAAGACTTAAACCTGCTTGATGACGATCAATTAAAAAAGCTGTACAAACAACAGCTTCGAACAGCTCGTAATGAAGGGAAAACAGGTGCAGGAATTGGCCTGATTGATTTACTGCGAAAATCTCAACAGCCACTAGAATATGAAATGGATAACTACGATGAAAAACATCAGTTTTTTACTCTTAAAGTAATACTGAAAAAGGATATACAATGAACAACCTTAAAATTGCAGCTTCAAAGGACACCTTAGGAATTGATTGTGATATAAACACAGGCCAAATCAATATTGATGGAAATTCTTATCCTATGGATCCAGCAGAATTTTTTAGTCCTGTTTTTTCCTGGTTAGACCAATACATCAAGGAAGTATCAGCAGAAGTAATACTTAATCTACACGTTAATTATTTAAACTCCAGCTCAACTAAATCATTATTTGACCTTATTGATAGATTAGAAGAGTACCATGAAGGAGGAGGAAAAGCCCAAATCAACTGGTATTTTAAAGAAGACGATAAGGATATACATGAAACAGGAAAAGAATTTCAGGATGATATGGAATTACCTTTTGAATTGATATCCTATTAAAACCACACACTTTTTAATACAAGAATTAAGCTAGAAATAAGGTTGAAAATTAATGGATAAGTATAATCAACAGCATTCACATGATGAATTAGCTCAGCTATTTAAAAATGAATATGCCACTATCAAACTGACTGAAAAAGTACTAAAAGATGATAACATCAGTAAAAAAGAACTATATAAGGCATATGATAAGTTAGCCCAACAATACGCTTCTATACTCCAGAGTTTTGTAAAAATCACCAAAATTAGTGATATCAATCAAAAAAAACTATACGACTCCCATCAAGAATTAGAGCAACAAAAACTGATTTTATATAAAGCTGCTACCACTGACCAACTGACAGATATTTATAATCGCGCTTATTTAATGGATGTATTACAAACCGAACACCAAAGAAGCCAACGCTTTGCAGAGGTGTTTAGCTGTGTGATGTTTGACATTGATGATTTCAAAAAAATTAATGATACCTATGGTCACCAAATGGGCGATGAAGTGATTAAAAATATTGCTGCGATTGCAAAGAAAAATATTCGCTCTACCGATATTGTAGGACGTTATGGCGGCGAAGAATTTTTAATTATTATGCCCAATACCTATGCTAAAGGAGCAGCAGTCTTTGCTGAAAAAATCAGAAATATAGTAGCAAAAACAGACTTCAGTAACCGAAAGAAACGTATTACCTGTAGCATTAGCTTAGGTATATCAGACACTACTATAAATTCAATAAAAACCCACGATGATCTACTGTTTAATACTGATTCGGCACTATATCATGCAAAACAAACAGGAAAGAATAACACCAAAATTTTTGAGCCTGCTTTAATGGAGGATAACAGTGACTGTACAACAAACAGACTTTGATGTAATTATTATTGGGGCAGGTCCAGCTGGACTAAGTGTTGGATCAGAATTATCTCAACAATTAAAAATATTGATAGTAGATAAAAAAGAACAGGTCAGTGACTGCCATAGAAGCTGGTTAGTTCCCGATCTATGCATTGAAGATGGACAAGCACAGGAAATAATAAGCTGTGCCCATAATGGTGTAACTCGCTTTTTAACCAAAACGTTTGGTGGGGCACATGTAAGCTGGCAGGCTAACTTAAAATACTACTTTATTGATGAACATAAAGTCTTGCCTCTCTGGGCTAATAAAATTGAAAAGAGTGGCTCTAAAATTTTATTAAACTGTTACTACCAGGACAGCGAAGTACTAAAAGATAAGGTCAAAGTACAAACCTCTGAAGGTATTTTTACTACACGTCTATTAATTGATGCATCGGGTTATAACTCTCCTATCAGACAAAAATATAGCATAGAAAATCCAGAATACTATTGGTGGTCAGTTTATGGGGTAATAGTTGAACTCCCTGATGGGCTCGATAAAATGGAAGTGGGCGATTATATGCTTTGGCAGACATTTGCAGATTCTAATTTAGATAAAGAAGCCTCTCTTGCTCATGGCAGACCTATTCTGGAATATGAAATACTGGATGAAAACACAGCCTTTGTATTTGTTTTTTATTTGCAACGCAAGCAGGTAGAACAAGATTTAATGCATAAAGAATTTAATCAGATACTTCGTGACGAAGCCTCAACCCGGAACTTTCATAATTGTACTATTAAAGAATGGAAATATGGCTGGTATCCACTGGGTGGAAGCAATTCACAAAAAATTGCTCAGGACAGAGTCGCTTTTATTGGCGATGCTGCCTGCTGGACAACTCCCTGTGGCTGGGGATTTTCTTATATTGTAAACAATTATAAGTTCTATGCTCAACGTTTACTGGAAAATATCCAACAGGAAAAGCTAAAAAAAGAGCAACTAAGCAAAATAATTAACCTTTCCGTACGCTCTAAAAGTCAGCTATTAATGGATCAAATAGCCACCCATTTTTTAGCCAATGCCAGTTCCAGCTTATTAGATCAATTTATTAATATGTTTACACCCGGGGGACCATTAGGCGATGATGGCCCCTTATTATGTGAAAAATTATTCACCCTGACTCTGGATGATAATGATGTAAAAACCATGTTAAAAGCAGCTATTAAATATTTTGATATGAAAGAGCTGATGCATATTATGCCGTTCGAAGATTACCTCTTATTATTAGAAGAAGTGAAAGAGTTTTTAGAATACGAAGCAATTGAAAAATTACATAAACTACTGCATGTTTTTCATAAAAAAACACCTGACGATGAACAAACAGGATTTGATTTTAATAAAGCTGAAGTCAGTTAATATTTTTTTCTATAGTTATCTATTCTGCAAAAAACACATTGCAAATCAATAAATCAGCTTAATTGATTTACATTTTCCTTTAATAAGAGGACTTTATAAAAATCAGCCAATAAAAACTGCATTATTGCCACTCTGCAAGAGGATATGGGTGAATATTTTATCAAACACTGGACTATAAATAACCAATGAGTGTATATCAAACTGGTATTAAAGCTGCTGATATATTAAACATGGCTGCTAAATAAGGGAATAAAATTTTCAAAAAATTGTATAAACAATTGGGCGAATAAGTTAGTGTTTGTAGTTTGACAAAAAAGAGATTTACAGCCTCTTACTATGTTGATGCTGATGCTGATGTTGATGCTCTTGGCAGTGCCCGAGTATATAAACCTGCCTGGCCAGATGAAAAAATATTTGAGCTATTTAGGGAAGAACGTGGGGAACATTTTGATCCCAAATTGGTGGATATTTTCTTTGAACACCTCGAGGAATTTCTAGAAATCAGAGATAATCTAAAAGATTCATAACGACCAGAGCAAGTTAAAAAATAACTAAACTCAATATAATAAACAATCCAAAAATAAATCTTAGCAGCATTGTTTTTTTATTAAATACGTGTATACACTTACAAAGACTTATGCCTCAAAATTTATTAAAGTAATTGTTTTTTCCACTGCTCTTAAAACCCTACTTTTGGTTAAACTTAAATTGACAAATACCCGACTATTTTACTATAGTATTTATTAAAGTTTTTATATCACTTGCCGTTAACTCCTATACACTTAATATATTAATTAATACAGGTTAAATCACATGCTCTGGACAATAAAAAATAAGCTTATTCTCAGTTTTGCACTTACTTTATTACTTATTCTAATTGCAGGAATTTATAGTGTTACACATATAGAGCTACTTGGTGGCCTTACCACAAAAATGTATGAACATCCATTAACCGTAACCCGTGCGTCACTCATGGCTAATGTAAATATTATTAAGATGCACCGTAGCATGAAAGATGTTGCCCTGGCTAGCGATGCCGCCGGTATAGATAAAGCGCGTAATATGGTTGCTAAATACGAAAAAGAAGTGTATTCACAATTTTCCATAGTAGAAGATCGTATTTTAGGAGCTGAAGGTGAAAAGCTGATCGCAGATACAATAATTGTTTTTAGAAACTGGAAATCCATTCGTGATGATGTAATTAATCATATGAGTAAGGCAGAGAGAAAACAGGCCAGTACCATAACTAAACAACGTGGAGCAAAACATGTTAGCAAACTCAATGAAAAAATGGAGCAACTGGTAAATTATGCTGCTGTAAAAGGTACCGGATTTTATAATAAAGCAAATAAAACCAGTGAAAATACCTTAATTATTATGGTATTTATAGTAGGCGCAGCTATATTAGCCAACCTTATTATTGGTAGTATTCTAATTCCATCCATTGTAAATCCAATCAATAAATTACGCAGACTTACTGAGGAAGTTGAAAAAACTTCCGATTTAACCAGGCGAATTGATATTAAGTCCAGTGATGAAATAGGCAGAGCCTCACTTGCATTTAACTCTATGTTAGAAAAATTTGAACATTTAATTAAACAAGTCAATCAAACCTCTTTAAATATATCCACTACCTCCGAAGAAGTTGGTTCGGTCGCTCTGCAAAGTGTTAATAACATGCGTGCCCAACAAGATGAAACCAAACAAATTAGCTCAGCTATGGGTTTAATGATTTCCAGCGTGGCTGATGTTACCCAATATGCAGCAGATGCCTCTAGTGCTGCAAACGAAGGAGAAAGACTAGCCGAAGCAAGCAAGGATATTGTACAAGAAACATCCCAGGCTATCATTCAGCTTTCTAATGAGGTTGAAAATGCCTCCAATGTTATTCATGGTCTAGAAGCAGATAGTGAAGCAATTGGCAGTGTTGTTGATGTTATTAAAGGCATAGCTGAACAAACTAATTTACTTGCCTTAAATGCAGCAATCGAAGCAGCAAGAGCAGGAGAGCAAGGAAGGGGTTTTGCAGTGGTTGCTGATGAAGTAAGAACTCTGGCAGGAAGAACGCAAGAATCAACCGAAGAAATCCAAAATATGATTGAGCGTTTACAAAAAGGCTCTAAAAATGCAGTATTAGTTATGAAAAAAGGCAGTGAACAAGCTAAAAAAGGTGTAGAACAAACCCAAAAAACTTCAGAAGCTCTGGATGCTATTGCACAATCTGTTTCAACAATAAATGAAATGAATCAAAAAATTTCCTACTCTGCAACGGATCAAAATCAGGTAACAGAACAAATGAAGTCCAATGTTAGCAGTATTACTCAAATGACTGACAACACCACTACAGGAGCAGAGCAGACCTGTAGTTCAACAGAACTAATGAATAGATTAATTAATCAGTTACAAACAATTGTTAATCAATTTAAGATTTCAAGTTAAAACTTGAAATCTTAAATTTCCTCATCTATATTCACACAGACAAAGCTTTTGCTAAAAAAACACCAACTTGTTAAGTTTAGCATTAGCTTTGCATATATAATTAGAAATAAATTAACCCGATACTAAAAACTAAAATTTAAAGAATAACCTAATTTTTTTAAAATATGGAGAGCACCTTAATGTTGATCAGCAGTGCAAAAAAAACATACCTAAAACCTACACTTATTTCTATTTTCTCCAGCATTGCTATTAATTTATTAATTTTTCATTTTTTAAGTCCTGCACTTGGCAGTTTAACTATTTTACTACTATGCACTTTATTAACAATAAGCATAGTTGCACTGATTACTTATTATCAAATTGTTGCCCCCATGCGAGCCTGTATAGAACATATTCTAGCCAGAGCTCAGGGAATTAAAGAAGAAGATACTCTTAGCCATGGTTATAGCCATAAGGCTTTACAGGACCATTATGATCTGGGAAATTGCTATTCAAGTGTATCAAACACCTTTACAAACTTTTATGCCATGGCAGATAAATTAATAAGCAATGGCAGTAGCATTGCAATTGTTGCTGCAGAAGTATCTTTTGCAGCAGAAAGTTTATCAAAAAAAGTACATGCCGAAGTAGATGATGTAAATAATATTTCCAACTCCTCTGCTAATATTTCTGATATTGTTTCTGCAGCAGCAAGTAATGCAGCTAATGCGGCAGACTTTTCGACCCAAATGCATAAGTCCAGTGAACAAGGACAACAGATAATTCAATCCGCTGTAGATGAAATGCGGAAAACCAATGAGCAGGCACAAAAAACATCAAAAATTGTTGCAAATCTTGAAAGTAAATCTGAACAAATTAAAGGGATTACATCCGTTATCAGTGGCATTGCCGAGCAAACTAACCTATTAGCTTTAAACGCTGCAATTGAAGCCGCTCGGGCTGGAGAACAGGGTAGAGGTTTTGCTGTTGTTGCTGACGAAGTACGCATGCTGGCTAAAAAAACCGCTGAAGCAACTCAAGAAATTGGTAGTACTGTTGATGAGATTGGCAAAGATGTACAAAATGCTGTAGATACCATGTCGGTACTGGTTAATGGAATTGCAGCTGGTACCGAAGTAACAGAACAAGTAGGTGAACAATTAGGCCGAATCCATCAGCAAGCAGAAATGATCCATACTCAGGTTGACAATATAGCCAATGGCACAGACCATAGCGCATCCGAAGTAAACCTGATATCAACAGCCATTAACTCCGTTAGCGGTCACCTTTGCAATACCGAAAAGGAGATTAAAGGTGTAGTACAACAGTCAGATGAATTATCAAAAATGGCTGAAAGTATGCATATAATGCTATTGGGATTTAATATACAATCCATCCATAAAGACATAAAAGAAGCCGCTGAAAAGGCAGTAGCACAAATACAAAGTATTTTTGAAGATGCAATTAATAGTGGAAAAATCACCTTAGATGACTTATTTGATCGTAATTATAAAGAAATTTCTAATACTAATCCTGCAAAATATTCCACCCGTTTTGATAAATTTACCGATCAGGTTTTACCCGATATTCAGGAACCTATTCTAGTTGACCATAAGCAAGTTATCTATGCTGGAGCAGTTGATAATAATGGCTACTTCCCCACTCATAACAAATGTTTTTCGCAGCCTTTAACTGGAAATTATGACACCGACATGCTGAAAAACCGTACCAAACGGATTTTTGATGATCCCACTGGCCGTCG
The DNA here is from genome assembly GCA_045047105.1 of Pseudomonadota bacterium. Lineage (GTDB taxonomy): Bacteria > Pseudomonadota > Gammaproteobacteria > GRL18 > GRL18 > JADGAU01. The sequence goes on from JASFYQ010000017.1 coordinate 98,964, forward strand.
CTGTGGCTCACACACCGCCTCTTTTTTATTACAAACCTATAAAAGAGACACAGGGGAAGTAATGCACGATCTTTCTGTTCCTGTCTTTATTAAAGGAAAACATTGGGGAGGATTCCGTATGGGCTACCAGGCTGAAAACAGCTAAATAATTACAAAAAATATAACGTCCCCTATCCTGCACTAAATCTCTAAGAGAAATTGTTTAAAGCGTTTTCTCTTAGCACCCACAAGCAAAAATAAAAACAATTTATATTTTATAATTATATATTCATATAATATTTAACTGCAAGATAAGATTAAGCTTATATAAAAAAATACTTAATACATAAAAAATGCAATAATAATGAACTTTCTTGAGCTATATCATAAATTCTTAATCTAAGTATTGAAATTATACCCATTTAAGCCTAAAGTAATCATCTATCCATTTTCAGAACAAGCTTAATAATAAAAACTATTATTACAACTTAAATGTTGTTATAGCTTACTCTCAAAAGAGAGTTCCTGTAATGTGAGGGGGATTTATTAGTAGTATTTTATAATATAAGGAGAGAATAATGATAATAAAGAAATTTTTAATAATTTTTACACTTTCATTAATAATGATAACCACAAGTTATGCTGGAGATAAAATTTCTCCAATGACTATTGCAGGGGCAAAAACAGTAACTACAGAAGAGGCTAAAAAACTTTTTGACGCAGGAACCTTATTTCTCGATGTTCGTAAAGATGCCGATTGGAATGCAGGACGTGTTGCAGATGCTACACATTTAAATATTAAAACAAATTTATCTGAAGAAAGTCTGATGGGAGAGATGAAAAAATCAGATCCTGTGGTCATCTACTGCAATGGTGAACGCTGTTTAAGAAGCTCCAATGCTTGTGTTAAAGCAGTGGCCTGGGGATTTACCAACGTTTATTATTACCGTGATGGATTTCCAGCATGGAAAAATGCAAGATTCCCCATAGAATAAACAATATTTTATTTTCAAAATAAAAAGGGGTAATACTATTACCCTTTTTTAGCTTTAAAAAAAGATAAAGCTAAAGAAAACTTATAAAATACCGATAAAAACATTAACTTAGTTAATAACAGATAATATAAAAGGTTAATAACTAAGCTATTAAGTTATTTTCTTACCCACTAGGGACTTGCCAAAAGTCCAAATACAAAACCTGGAACGCTTATGAATTTAAAAAATAAAATTGTATTTGCTGTTTTTATAATGGCTATAGTGATTGTTAGCTCCAGTTTTATATCTAATCACCTAAAAAGCAGTAAACTGGAAACACGCTATGACGATTTAGCAATACATGGTAATCAACAAATTTGGGATTTAATTATTGCCAACCAATATACCGCAATGGAACCCGCTATAAAAAGTATCACTCGTGATAGAAAACTAAAAAAAGCCCTGGCTAAGCAAAACTTTGAACAAGTTAGAGAAAATGCTAAAACTGTTTTTAACCTATTAGAAGGGGAAGCGGTTTTAAGCTCATTAGAAATTTTAGATGTAAATGGTAAAGTAGTTTTTAATGCGCAAAATAGTATGGCTGAAAACAAATTAAACCCCCTCGCCGTAAAAGCTATCAGCAGTAAAAAAATAACGACCTCTATAACTCAAAACCATTTGGGTAAATTACAAACAGAACTAGTTTTCCCCATTACTAGCAGAGGAAAAGTAATTGGTGCAGGCTCTTATGCTTTAGATCTTTCAGTAGCAATAAAGCAACTAAAGCAAAGACAAAATTCTCAGGTATATACCAGTAACTCCAAAGGTAATTTAAAATCCAGTTCAACTGTTAACTTGGATACTGAGTTAAATAAACTGCAGTTCCCCTTATCTACAGCCAAACATTTGGTAATTAAAAATGGTAGCCAAGCTTACTCAACCACTATACTACCGATTAAAAATATTACCGACCAACTCTTAGCTAATATTATTGTGATTATGGACAATACCGAAAGTTATCAATCACAACAAAAAATAAATATTTACGCAGCAATATTTCTTATTCTAATAAGTGTTTTAATGTTACTGTTTATTTATTTTTATTTAAATAATTGCCTAAGTTCTTTGCACTCCATCTCCCACTCCCTTCATTCTGTTAGTGAAGGAGATTTAACCGTGGTAATTGAACAATCCAATCGCAAGGATGAAATAGCCGAAATACAGGCAGCTATAGCTAATACGGTCAATAAATTACACCAATTAATTGCTAAAATAAAACCACTGGTAGCAGAGGTTAATAGTGCATCCGATTTATTAAATGATTCCGTCCATCAAAATCAAAATAATACCGATCAACAAAAAACCAATATCACTCAAGTTTTGGAGGCCACTCAAAATGTAACTACTGCGGTAAGCAGTCTTTCACAATATTCCGATGATATGACTAATAGCTCTCAGGATGCAGTAAGTGAATTAGAAAAAGGCAGTGAAATAATTCATCAAACTATTTCCTCCATTAAAACCATTGCAGCCCAGATTGAAAATGCTGGGACAGTAGTTAATCAGCTTTCATTAGAGACTAAAACTATAGGAGGTGTATTGGATGTGATAAAAGGCATTGCAGAGCAAACTAACTTACTGGCCTTAAATGCAGCTATTGAAGCAGCAAGAGCAGGTGAAGCAGGAAGAGGTTTTGCAGTAGTAGCTGACGAAGTAAGAAATCTGGCTGGAAAAACTCAGGAATCTACAGAAGATATTGAAAAAATGATCGAGCGCCTTCGTACAGGAGCGGCATCGGCCGTTATTGAAATGGAAAATAGCCAATCTGAAGTCAGTGTTTGTGTTGATTATGCCAATAAAACAGAAGCATCTATGAGTATTATTATTCCTAAAGTAGCAGAAATCAAAGATAAAAATATCGAAGTAAGTAAAGCCATTGAAGAACAACAGCAATCAATAGAGAATATTAATCAGAATGTTGCAACGATTGATCAAGTAGCAGAATACAGCGTACAACAAAACTCAGAAACTTTACAAATTAGCAATACACTTAAAGAGCTTTCTACCAGTTTAGAAGCTATGTTATTACAATTTAAGGTATAAAAATACAGTTACTGGCGAACAGGATGTTTTTGTAATTTACGCTGTAAGGTGCGTCTATGCATACCCAGGGCCTTAGCTGTCGCTGAGATATTACCGTTATTATTTGCCAGTACCTTTTGCAGATGCTCCCATTCCAAACGTTTTACCGACATGGGGTCATCAGGCAAATCTATTTGACTATTTCCAGACAACTCGCCCAATAAAGCATTTACAATATCAGTTTTTTCCGCAGGTTTAGTTAAGTACTGTATTGCTCCAAGTTTTATTGCCTCTACAGCAGTTGAAATACTGGCATACCCGGTAAGCACAACAATACGCATGGGAGGATAAATTGCCACCAATTTTTCTACTAGTTCTAAGCCAGATTCATTACCAATTTTCAGATCAACCAGTGCATAAGCGGGTTTATTATCTATTGCCAGCTGTACAGCCTGTTTTATATTGTATGCAGTATATACATCAAAACCTACACGCGTTTGTACCCTGGCCATCACACTACAAAAGGTTTCATCATCATCAATAATTAGCAGTTGTTTTTTACTTGTTGTCATAAGATCTATTAATTATTTACATACTTAGGCATAAAAACCTTAATTGAAATCAATAGGCAGAATAATTTGTATCGACAAACCACCCGCTTCACGATTAGATAATTTAATTCTACCACCCATTCGTTCAATAATAGTATAGGATAAAAATGACCCCAGCCCCATACCATCTTTAGCAGCTAAACCATCCTTAGGGAACTGCTCTGAGCTTATCGGCTGCTTGCCTAATAGCTCTAGTTGTTCGGCAGTTAAACCAGGACCTGAATCATTTATAATAAAACTAATATTATTATTGTCCCAACTAAGAAAACAACGTATATCCGATTGTGAAACCTTTGCAGCATTGTCTAAAATATTAACAATTGCCTGGTGTAAAATACGTTCTGCCAAAATATCGGGGGCAGGTTGCACTCCTTGATAATCAACTTTTAGCTGAATATTTAAGTGCCCTGCCTGCCAATCAGTTACTAAATTTTTAATAAATTGATCAATAGGCAATTTTTCCCCACCCTGTAGATGAACCCCGCCTGTTGCATCAGAAAGAACGGATAAAATTTCTTTGCAGCGTGTTACCTGAAGTTTAAGTGGTAACACCAGCTCATCTCGTAAATTTGGTTGTGTAATTTCTGCATCCAATTCATCACATAATAGAGCAATAGTTGCCAGGGGTGTACCAAATTCATGAGCAGTACTTGCAGATAGTGTTGCCAGTGAAATAAGCTGCTTATCTCTTAGCGCTTGTTCACTGGCCTGGTGCAGAAGATTTTCTTTGTGTTTTAGCGTTTTTCGCATTGCCACAATAAAAAAGGAGACCAGAGCAGCACTTAATAAAAAACCAAACCACATTCCCCAGATATGTAGCGAAAATTCATTTCCACCTGCATGATTATACGGTAGAGAAATATGAAAACGCATTAAAATACTATAGGCAATAACCACAATAATTGCCATTACCCAAGTATATGATGCAGCTAAAACCGTTGCAGTAAGCGTAAGAGGAAATAATAATAGTGATATAAACGGGTTGGTTGCACCTCCAGCATAATAGAGCAAACCACATAAAATCAATACATCCAAATTTAAATGGGAAAATAAAACCTGGGCAGTTAACGGTCGGGTTTGCTGATATTGCCAATAAATAAATATATGCAAAACAAAATATAGAACTATTAGCATTAGCATTTCTGTAATAGGCAAAGAAATGCCTAAAAATAGTTCTGCTATAGCAAGTACGAACATTTGAAAAAAGATCGCAATGCCTCTAAGCCAGATAAGCTGATACTGAGTTTTTTTACCTAATAGCATTTATTGCCTTTTTTTGGATGAAAGTTCTAGATATAAATCTATTTTACCTAAATAGCTCATTCAATAGAATGCGACAATTTGTCACATTCTTTAAAGAATAATATTTCCCTATAATAGCAAATAAAATTAAATTAGGGGTAACTAATATTATGAACAAACCATCATTACTTTCTCTTGCTGTTATAAGCTCGATTGCCTATCTTATACCAAGTGCTTCAGTACACGCTGCTCAAGATGATGAAGACATAGCAACAATAACAATTGAAGGCACTGAAATCAACGATGTCAGTGGTAAGGAAATAAAGTCAGCTGATTTGGCTGATGCTTTGACTAAAAAGCTTCCCAGCATATCACTTATTAGACGCAGTGGCATTGCCAACGATATTATTCTTAGAGGGCAAAATAAAGACAATATCAATATTTTAATTGATAATGGAAAAATTTATGGTGCCTGTCCAAACCGTATGGATCCCCCTACTTCACATATTTTAACTAATAATATTGAAAGCATTATAGTTATTGAAGGTCCCTATGATGTTGAAAATTTTGGAACACTAAGTGGTGCCGTTAAAGTTACAACCAAAAAACCCGAGCAAGAATTTCATGGTGAAATTAGTGCTAATTTTGGACGTTGGAATTATCAAAAAGTCGCTACAACTTTTAGTGGTGGTAACGATAAAGTCCGAGCATTGGTGAGTATATCCAAAGAAACAAGTGACCAGTATAAAGACGGTGATGGTAATAGTTTTGCCGATCAAATAAAAAAAATCAGCCCACCCACTAGCGCTCAATACAAACCACAATATCAAGACTTAGATGCCTATGATAAGCAAACTTTTATGGGCAAACTCTATTTTAACTTAATTGATAACCATGAAATGGCTATTAGTTATACCGCTAATCGCAGTGATGATGTTCTTTATCCATCCAGTAAAATGGACGCACTATACGATGATTCTAATATTTTAAACCTGGACTATAGCATTACAAATTTGGGTACTTATTCTAAAAAATTAGATTTTCAATACTATGATTCGGATGTTGAACATCCCATGTCAACCAAGTATAGAAATTCATCTGGCCTCAACTCTGCAAATGAGCGAGTGAGTATGTTAACTACCCGTATGCAGGGGTTTAAAATAAAAAATGCATTTGATTTAGATGCAACAACAGAAGCAACTATTGGATTTGATACCAGCCTAAGAAACTGGGATGGAAAATACATCGGGTATGGCATGAGTAGCTGGATATCAGGAAAAACCAGCATTAATGATGTGGATACTAAAAATATCGCCATTTTTGCAGAACTACAAAAACAGTACCATGATTTTACCATCACTACTGGTGCCAGATATGATGATACTTCAATTTCTGCCGCTGGCAATCAAGCAGATAATGATTATAGTGCGTTAAGTGCTTTTGTGCGAAGCTCCTACCAATTCAACCAGGCTACCAGATTCTTTGTAGGTTTGGGAAAATCATCTCGTGTGCCTGATGCCAGAGAGCTTTATTTTCAACAGGCAGGTATGAAACCTACTATGCCAGCCCCTATTGTTGGCACTCCCGATCTGGATGATACCACTAATTACGAAATTGATTTTGGAATAGAACACAACTTCGAAAACTTAACAGTTAAAACAAAAATTTTTCATAGCTGGTTAAACGACTATATTTATTATAATGCAGATAAAAAATCTAATAATTTTGAAAATATAGATGCCTCCATTTATGGCCTGGATATAACTGGCTTATATTCCTTTAATGATGAAATCTATCTGGATTTTGGACTAGCCTATCAACGAGGTAAAAAAGATAAAGCTCTGGCTGGACAAACAGATAGAGATTTGGCTAATATAACTCCTCTTAAGATAAACTTGGGTCTTAACTATGATTACTCCTTTAACGGCACAGCAAAAGTAGAAGTAGTTGCAGCAGATTCATGGGATAATTACGATAGTGACAACGGTGAACAACAACTCAGCAGTTATGCTATTTTAAATCTCAAGCTTAACCATAACATAAATAAACACTTTGAAGTGACTGCTGGTTTAGACAATCTTTTTGATAAAACCTATGCAATAAACAATACTTATAAAGATCTTACCCTATTAAGTGATGGCACAGGAGAAGTGATGTTAATGAATGAACCCGGACGTTATTATTATATAAATGGAACCTATAAATTTTAAACTCATGTCCCTATTAATTTTTGTGCTCCCAGCATACTCACGCTCTCCAAGGAGCACATAAATTACTAATGAGTTATCCTGCAAACCCCTTTATGTGGTTAGCTTTTTGTTTCTCCTTGCTAGCCCATGCTTTATTTTTTCAATATTATAAAACAGAAACGATCCAGCCTGGTTCAATAAACAAGCAACCAATAGTTACAAGTATTAATATTCAAGCATACAATAATGAAGCAGCTGTAACAGAGGCTATTGCTGA
>JASFYQ010000018.1:0-10905 GCA_045047105.1 Pseudomonadota bacterium
CTCAAGTTAGTTAGTACTCAAGACGCTATAAGCATATACTGAAATAAAAAGAAAACTGAATAAATTATGGATTGTCTCATTATTGCAGCAGGAAAAGGTTCTCGATTAAATGGAGTTGATAAGCCCAAACCTCTGGTTAGCATAAATAATAAAGCACTGATTGAATACATTATTGATAATGTCATATCAATTGGAATAGAGCGAATTTTTGTGGTTACTGGCTATGAAAGTGAACAGATTATTAAACAATTGGAATGCTATAATAAAACTAAGAAGGCAGAGATTATCTCGCTTTATAACCCTCATTGGGAAGAGAGTAATGGATTATCTGTGCTGGCAGCTAAAAATAAAATTAAAGCTCCTTTTTTATTGTTGATGTCCGATCATTTATTTATACCTTCTATGCTGGAGCAACTTACTTCAAGCTCTCTTAAACAGAATGAAACAATTTTAGGTGTTGATCTTTTTATAGAGAATAATCCCCTGGTTGATCTGGATGATGTAACACGAGTTAAAATAAAGGGCGATACGATTCAAGGCATAGGTAAACATCTTAAAGAATATAACGCCTTTGATACAGGTATGTTTTACTCTTCTAGTTACTTATTTGATGCGATAGAAATAGCTAAAGAAGAAGGGGATAGCTCCTTATCTGCAGGAATGAGAATCCTGTTAGATAAAAGTTTAGCAAAAGTTAGAGTAATAAAGCAGGCTCGCTGGATTGATGTTGATACGCCTCAAATGCTGAATCTGGCAAAAGAATTAATCGATAAAGACTTATTATAAAGGCTTCTTTCAAAGGAATGAGTATAAATGAAAAAAAAGATTAGACGTGGTGATGCAATTCTTCCTGCTAAAGGAAGGTTGGGGGTATTAATACCAGGACTAGGAGCTGTTTCAACTACCTTAATTGCAGGAGTTTTAGCTATTCGAAAGGGCTTACACAAACCCATTGGTTCAGTGAGCCAAAGTGGGAAACTTCGCCTGGGTTTAAGAACTAATAATCGAATTGAAGCGATTAAAGACCTATTACCACTTGCTGATTTAGACGATATTGTATTTGGTGCCTGGGATATTTTTGAAGATTCAGCCTATGAGGCGGCTTTACATGCAAAAGTTTTAGATGATAAAGATATTCAGGCCGTTGCCGATGAAATGAAACATATTAAGCCCATGAAAGCAGTATTTGATCGTAAATACGTTAAACGCCTGGATGGGCCGCATGTTAAAAAAGCAGAAACAAAAATGGCATTAGCTCAATTGTTAATGCAAGATATTGAAAATTTTAAACAAACCCATGAATTAGATCGTATAGTAATTTGCTGGGCCGGCTCAACTGAAGCATATAAGCCCGAATCGGATGTTCATCAAACATTAGCCGTTTTTGAGCAGGGTTTAGAATCAAATAGTGAAGAAATTACCCCAAGCCAAATCTATGCCTATGCAGCTCTATCACTAAATATTCCCTATATTAATGGTGCTCCGCATATTTCAACCGATTGCCCCGCCTTATTAGAACTAGCTGAAAAAAATCAAGTGGCGGTTTGTGGCAAAGATTTTAAAACCGGACAAACTTTATTAAAAACCATTTTAGCTCCAGGAATTCAATCGCGTTTATTAGGAATTAGTGGCTGGTTTTCAACTAATATTCTGGGTAATAGAGATGGAGAAGTGCTTGATGATGTTGATTCTTTTAAGTCAAAAGAAGTTACCAAGTTAAGTGTTTTGGAGAGTATCCTCAAGCCAGAAATATATCCTGAGTTATACAAAGACCTCTATCATAAGGTAAGAATTAACTATTACCCACCTCGTGGTGACAACAAAGAATCCTGGGATAATATTGATATCTTTGGTTGGATGAATTACCCCATGCAGATCAAAGTAAACTTTTTGTGTAGAGACTCAATTTTAGCTGCTCCTGTTATGTTGGATCTTATTTTATTTACCGATTTATCACAACGTGCTGGAATGACAGGGATTTTAGAATGGCTTTCATTTTTCTTTAAAAGCCCAATGGTAGGAGAAGGGCTTTACCCTGAGAATGACCTCTTTGCCCAACGCTGCAAAATGGAAAATGTAATGCGTTATTTAATTAATGAAGAGCCTATTCATCACACGGGCTTAGATTATTATTATGATTTAGACTAGATTTTAAAAGTTAAAATCTAGTCTAAAAAATTTATAGTTGTTTATTCGATTTACTAAACTACAGCAAAAACTAATTGTAAAATACAAACTGGGTTTTTAGGTTTAAGTATGACTGCTAAGGTTTAAATATTTCAACTAATAACAATTAGCTATTGAATAAAATGGAAAATAATAAATTTATAACCTGTTTAGCAGATATACCTGAAAAGCAAACGTGTATTATTTATGGTGCAGGAAAAGGAGCTCAAAACTTATACTCTTTAATATCCTTATATCGTAAAGATATAAAAATTATCGGATTCTTAGATACTTTCCAAAGTGGAGAACTTAAGGGTTTACCAATAACAAAATTTCAGGATTATTATAGTGAGCAAAAAAATATTGCTATTTTAATTGCAACAGAGTTTTGGTATGAAGTTGAAAGCCTTTTATTAGAAAAAGCCTGTACAAACTATTTGAAGATCCCTTTAAGATTTTTGTTTGATAAAACACTTAATGAAATTAAATTACAATCAGATAAAACTCCACCTAAATATAACACCTTTATTAACTTATGTTTTAATGGGCAAGAGAATGATTCAATAACTAAAAAATTAAATAGAGTGGAACGCTTATTAACACATATAGAAGATAAAAAATTATATCAGTTACTAACCCGTCAGAATTTAACTCAGCAGGAGTGTATTACTGCTATTGTTGATAACTATTTTAGTAAAAAGCCTAGCAAACAATACTTAGATTTTATAAACCCAACAAAAATTAAAACTATGATAGATGGAGGTGTTTATGATGGCAAAGAAACGGTCGATTTTTTTGAAGTATTTTCTTCAGATTTGACTGTTTATGGTTTTGAGCCAAACACTGATATCTTGTTAAATAGCCCCTATTTTAAAAAACTACAGCAATCAAATTTTATCCATATAAAAAAAGGCTTGTGGCAAGAGAATAAACAATTATATTTTGATGTCTGTGGTTCATCATCACATATATCGTATGCTCAAGATAAAGATAATCTATTCTCAATTGATGTTACATCTATAGATGATTTTGTAAAAAAAATGGATATCAAAAAAATTGATTTTATAAAATTAGATATAGAAGGGGCTGAACTTGAGTCGTTGCACGGTGCTATAAATATAATTACAACACATAGGCCACAATTAGCTATTTGTATTTACCATAAACAATCTGATTTTTATGAAATTCCATTGTATTTAGATAGTATTCTAAACAACTATCACTTTCGACTTGGACATTATACCGCATGGGCATATGAAACAGTGTGGTATGCGATTCCAAACGAGTTAAAAAACTAAATTTAAATATGAATAATAAAAAAGCATTAATTATCGGTATTTCAGGACAAGATGGCAGTTATTTAGCCCAACTTCTTTTAAAAAAAGGCTATGACGTTATTGGAACATCTAGAGATGCATTGGCTTCTTCCTTTTCAAATTTAATAAACTTGGGAATTAAAGATAAGATTCAGCTAGAGTCAATGTCTCTTAATGAATTTCGCAGTGTGTTACAAGTTTTGAGTGATATACAACCTGATGAAGTCTATAACTTAGCGGGGCAAAGTTCTGTAGGGCTTTCTTTTGATCAACCTGTTGAAACATTTGATAGTATCAGTATTGCAGTTTTAAATTTATTAGAAGCTATTCGATTTTTAAAGTTACCTATTCGACTTTATAATGCCAGTTCCAGTGAATGTTTTGGAAATACGCAAGGAGAATCAGCATCAGAAAAAACCTTATTCCAACCTAGAAGCCCTTATGCAGTTGCTAAAGCTGCTGCTTATTGGCAAGTTTCTAATTATAGAGAAGCATATAATATTTATGCATGCTCTGGCTTGTTGTTCAATCATGAATCGCCTTTAAGACCAGCTAGATTTGTGACTAAAAAAATAGTGAGTACAGCATGTAGAATTGCAAAAGGTAGTAATGAAAAATTAATCTTGGGTAATACTTCAATTCAAAGAGATTGGGGTTGGGCTCCAGAATATGTAAGTGCCATGTGGATGATGTTACAGCTCAAACAAGCAGAAGATTTTGTTATAGCTACGGGAAAAACATATGCTTTAAGTGATTTTGTTTCAGAAGTGTTTTTACAGCTTAATTTAAACTATAAAGATTATGTGGAAACTAATAATAGTTTTTTTCGCCCTACGGATATTGAGATATCTGTAGCCAACCCATCAAAGGCTAAAATGATTTTGGGTTGGGAGTCATCTTATACGATGCCAGATATTGTAAAAATGATGGTTGAAGCCGAATTAGCGAGAGAGCATTAGTTCTCTTATAAATCTAATGATAGTATCCTTTTTCTTTCTATTAAATGCTCATTGGTTAAAAATTGTGTAATTTCTTTAGAGCGGCCAAATACACTGATTAGAATAATACTATTAGACGTTTTCAGTTTATCTAAAGCATATATTTTTTTATTTAGTATTTTCTTGCCTTGTTTTTTGTAGTCAGAATCAACTATAAAACTAATTTTTTCAGGAATTAGATTTAAGATGAGTTCTGCTCCTGTTCCAGCTCCATATATTATAAAGCTATCCTGTTTAGTTTTAACCTGATTCAGGTATGAGCGTAATAGATTTAGATACCTTGAAAATTCGATACTTTTAGATTTTGTTTTGTAATTGGTATCATATAATCTAAAATCTTCATAGATAAAAGGTAGTTGCTGAAAAAAATTTTCTTTCTTTAGTTTTTTTAAATTAGATTTGAATAATATATTTTTAGGAGTATGAGGTATATCTTTATCAATAAACTGGATTATTTTTAATTTGTTTTTTTCCCATTTTATTCTAGTCTGCCTGATGCTTTTTTTTGCATTCTGTCCAATTTTCTTATAATTAGAAATATCGATTTTTTTAGGGGAGTTGAAATCAAAGAGCAAACCGTTTTTACCATGGGTAATATATTCATTCATGGTTGGGAAGTCTGGAGATATAACACATTTTCCCATTGACATAGCCTCAAGAAATGCTTGACCAATCCCTTCATATAGACGTGGAGCTATGAATATATCACATTTACTTATTGTTGTTAGTAAATCCTCTTTTGATTTAAACCATGATGAGAATGTTATTTTATATTTTTTAATATCTTTTGGGGATGGCCTCTCAAACCATCCATCATTAATAATATTAGACTTGGTACTATGGAAGTGAATGGCATCCAGCTGTTTTGAGTGGAATAATTTCTTAATTAGCCTCCAGTTAATCTCCGTGCTTCGTTGCCAAAAAAATAGTTTCACTTTATTATTTTTTACACTATATTTGTTTGGTAATTGTTTAGGAGCATATTGTAAATATATCGTATTGTTAATACCCAAAAAATTTAGTTTTTTATATAGGTTTTTTGAAAAGCATATAAATTTATAGGAATAATACATGCTCCATGTATAGTAACTTATGGTTAAGCCGTCATCATACATGGGTATTAAAATAATATTCTGGCATTTGAATGATTTTAATGTAACAGTATCTGGAAAAATTTGAAAAATAACAATAGCATGGTATTCTTTCTTCTTTAACAGATAGAAATGTTCATCGTATTTATAGCTAAATGGAAGACTCCAATATGTATCAACTTCATAGTTTTTGCATAAATTATCAATAAAAAATTGAGTCGAACGTGTAATTTGGTGAGATTTATATCCTATGTATGCAATTTTTTTCATTGGTTTTTTGTGAGTTTAAAATAATAAAAGAGGCTCAAATATATTGCCTTACAATATTACTTTTAATAAACTTATTATACAATTATAAATAAGGTATTTTGTAAATAGGACTTTTATGTCAAAAGAAAATGAAGAGTTAAGAAATAGAGTTGAAGAACTACAATTAAAAATTGTGTCTCTTGAATTAAAAATTAATCAACTAAGTGATGAATCTCAAAAAAAAATAGATGAGGAAATTGCTAAAGCTACATTTCACCAGTTTAAATCTATGCATCATAGGATTGATCAATTTATTTTTGATGCAAAAATGCTTCTTAATAATAATATAACCTTGGCCAATATAGAAAAACTTAAAAAGTTATGAGTAAAAAACAACCCATTGAGATTCATCAATTAGTCTCCTCTATTGCTTATGGTGATGGAATCTCAAATGGGATCTTATTTATACAAAAGCTATTAAGAAAAGCAGGATTTAAATCTAATATTTATATCTGTATAAATTATGTAGATATAAATTTTAAAAATGAAGTTTTACATATAAGGCAGTATAAAAAAAATGTTAATAATCTAATTTTGTATCACCACTCTACAGGTAACTCATATTTTAACTTTGTTAAAAATTTTGAAGCAAAAAAAATAATTATCTACCATAATATAACACCTTCACACTTTTTTGATGGTTCGTTTTATCGCAATAAAACAGCAAGAGGAAGAAAGCAGCTTGCAGATTCAGCCACTTGCTTTATAGGAAGTATTGGGGACTCAGAATATAATTGTACTGAACTTAAATATTATAATTACTCAAAACCTACCGCTATCCCTTTATTAGTCGATTTGGATATAAACATAATTAAAAAAACTAATAATAAAATACAACAACAAAATATATCAACATTTAATATTATTTTTGTTGGACGAGTTACTCAAAATAAATGCCAACAACAACTCATTGATGTAATGTACTGGTTACACATTCAAGGTCAGAAGAACATTAAATTATTTATTATTGGGGGAAATTTTTATAGTGATTTGTACCAATACTTATTTTCATATAGAGATAAGCTAGGTTTAACTGATGATATTGTTATTACTGGAAAAGTAAATACTAGAGATCTTTATACATACTACAATATAGCCGATTTATATCTTTCATTAAGCGAACATGAAGGTTTTGCTATGCCTTTACTTGAAGCTATAAAAAATAACACCCCAGTGTTGGCATACGCTTCGGGCGCAATACCTACTACTATTGGGAATAATGGTTTGCTTTACCAAAAAGCAGCAGATAAAGTGGGGGAACAAGTGTTAGATTTGAAAGATAATCCCAAAAAAAGAAAACAATTAATTTTTGAACAACAAAAACATTTAGAAAATTTTAGTTGTGCAGAGATTGAGCAGAAATTTTTTACTTATTTAAGTAGTCAAAACTTTATTTAATTTGAACAAATATGAATACTCTACCTAAAGTTACTATTATTACCGTTGTTTATAATTCAGTTGAATTAATTGAGCGCACTATTCAAAGTGTTCTAGCTCAAGACTACCCCAGTATTGAATATATTATTATTGATGGTAATAGTAATGATGGAACGGTTGATATTATTAAAAACTATAAAAAAGGCATTAATTATTGGGTCAGTGAGTTTGATGAGGGTATTTATGATGCAATGAATAAAGGTATAGATATAGCTACTGGACTTTGGGTTAATTACATGAATGCTGGTGATATATTTGCAGATGTAAATGTAATTTCAAAAATTATTGCTGATGTTGAAAAAGAAACAGACTTAATATGTGGGGATACAATTTTTATTGAAAGCGATAGTGGAGAAGAGCGTTATATAAGGGCACCGGGAATTGAGTCTATTTGGAAACATACAATTGGTGTTCATCAAAGTATGTTTATTCGAACATCTTTAATGAAAAAGTATAAGTATAACTTAAGGTATAAATTTTCATCAGACTATGATTTATTTATAAAACTACATATAAATAGACATAACTTTCAGTTTGTAACTTATGCTGTTAGCTGTTATCTCTATGGAGGTTCAAGTGTAACTATTAATAATAGATTTTATTCTAGATTAGAAGCTGTGGCAGTTTTAGCAAATTATATTCCTGATATAACAGCTATTGCAGATAATTTTTTATTTCAAGATATGGTTGAGGCGTATAATGAGGAAAAAAACTATGATAATTTTGAATTTTCAAAACATTTTAATATTATTTTTCATCAACTCAATGAAATTAAACAGCAATATAAAAAAATTGCAATCTATGGGAACGGCACAATTGGCGAGGTTTGCGCTAGTTATCTAATTGATCATGTAGTTGTTGTTGCAGACAAACAAGAAAAATTGTCAAAATACCCAACATGTATTCCTGAAAATTTAAAAAAGTATAATTTTGATTGTATTATTATTTCTGTAATGGGTCATGGTAGGGAAAATAGTATTTATAAATATTTAATTGATAAAATCAAGATTAGCGTTGATGATACACCAGTCTTTTGTTTAGGGAAAAATGAGCAATATTACAAAATCCCTGATCCAAATAGCAAAAATAGTGTTTATCAAAAAGCTGGTATTTGCACTCAAGAAACTTTAGATTCACCAGTTTATAGGAAATGGGAAAATGAGTTTAAACTAGGTACTATTGATCCGATTTCAAAAATTACTAACAAAATGCATAGAAAGCTATGGGAATGGTGTTTTATTGCACAAGCATTATTTGAACAAAAAGTTTTACTTAAGGGAAAGAGAGGATTGGGATTTGCTGTTGGTACTGAGCCCTTATCTTCAATGTTTTGTCATTATGGAGCTTCAATTGTGGCAACTGATTTATCTATTGATGTGGCACAAGAAAAAGGTTGGGTAGATACCAGGCAGCATGCATTTGATTTATCAGCCTTGAATGCCAGAAAATTATGCGAGACAGAAAAATTTAAAAAATTGTGTCAATTTAAAAATGTAGATATGAATGCAATACCCGATTCATTTAAGAATTTTGATTTCTTATGGTCTTCATGTTCTCTTGAGCATTTGGGGTCTTTAGAGTTGGGAGAACAGTTTATTTATAATGCCATGAAGTGTTTAAAACCAGGTGGTGTTGCAGTACATACTACCGAGTATAATTTTTCATCTGATATTAATACTATTAGAACAGGACCTACAGTACTTTATAGAAAAAAAGATATAAAAAAAATTAGAGATAACTTGGTTGCAAAGGGACATACTGTACTTGATATAAATTTTGATTCAGGGACTATGCCAGACGATTTAATTATTGATGTTCCTCCTTATTATCAAGATGCTGACAAAGCACATTTAAAACTTAAACATGAAGGTTATGTGATTACATCAATTGGGATAATTATAATAAAAAAACAATAGTGGATGAAAATAGTAATAGTACAGCTTATCCTAAATATATCAGTTAAATTTACTACGAATGCCTAAAGTATTAAATATTCATTCTCGCTACAATCCAACTGATTTATTTAGGTTTATAGTTTTAATACCTAAAGATAAATCTGATATTGACGCTATCATAAGTTGAGAGTGGTAAATGTAGAAGTATAATTCAGCATATCCACTGGGAAATTAATGGCATAAATATTGCCTTTATATCTAGCATGCACTTAAATTTGTTTTTAACAATATATCATGTAAACTTCTGAACAACGCGTTATATTTGTTGTTATAATACGTTATATTTATTGTTGAATTTAAAAGAGTTTTTAAATGTTTTGGAAATTAATAAAAACAGATTATTTGCTATATTTTATATAAACATAATTGCACAAAATAACTGAGTAGAGAGAGTTAGGGGATTAACAATGGCTATTGATGGATTGACACCTGCAGAAATAAGTGCACTGACTACTACACAGATCGTAGCACTTACTACGTCTGATTTTAAGGCCATGACAACTGATCAGATTGCTGCCTTAGACGGTACTCAGTTCAGAGCGATAGAAACTAGAGACTTAGTTGTTTTAAGCTCAAATCAACTTGAAGCTGTTTCAACTTACAATATTGCTTCTCTTAAATCTGATCAGTTAAGGGCTTTAACTGGTACTCAAATAGAAGCTTTGTCCAGTGATCAATTAAATGCTTTATCCACTACCAGTTTAGCTGCACTTGCAACAGGCCAAATCCGTGCAATAGAAACTGATGATCTGGTAGCGTTATCAAATTTCCAAATTGCAGCCTTTACCTCAACACAAATTGCAAGTCTTAAAGGTACACAAATAGCAGCACTTACATCTGGGCAGATCCAATCTTTTTCAACTGATGATATTGTTGCTTTGAGCTCTGGGCAGGTGGGATTTATGTCTACAGATGCTGTTGCTGCCCTTACCACAGAACAAATGCTTGCAATGGAAACACAGAATTTACGGGCTTTAAATTCTAACCAGATTACTGCTTTGACTACTTTCAATATAAACGCTATGTCAAGCGATCAGGCTCGGGCACTTACTGGACCACAAATGCAGCAATTGAGCAGTGATCAGCTCAATGCACTCAGCACTGATAATATCGCGGTATTAACAACAGGGCAAATCCGGTTTATTGAAACAGATGATATTGCCAATTTAACAACAGCTCAGGTAGCGGCCCTCACAACAACACAGACTCAGGCACTAAAAGGTACTCAATTAGCTGTACTTACTAGTGAACAAATTTTAGCCTTTTCAACTGCTGATATAGCTGCTCTAAAAACAGGTCATATGCAATTTATGACAACGGATAATATTGCTGCTCTGACATCCGATCAAATGGTTGCAATGGAAACTCAGGATTTACGGGCTCTAAATTCAGATCAGACAGCGGCTTTGTCTACTAATAATATAAATGCTATGTTAAGTGATCAGGCTCGGGCACTTACTGGAGCGCAAATGCAGCAATTGAGCAGTGATCAGCTCAATGCACTCAGCACTGATAATATCGCGGTATTAACAACAGGGCAAATCCGGTTTATTGAAACAGATGATGTTACCAATTTAACAACAGCTCAGGTCGCAGCCCTGACAACAACACAAACACAGGCTCTAAAAGGTGA
>JASFYQ010000019.1:0-48681 GCA_045047105.1 Pseudomonadota bacterium
TGACTGGAGTTCAGACGTGTGCTCTTCCGATCTTATATTCTTTAATTTCTGGTCTTTAAAGTACCACTGTCGCAAAAATTATTGCTAATCAATTAGCCTTACATTAAGCAGAATGATTAAGCAGAAATTTTTTCAATTTTAATTTCTGTATAATCCTGACGGTGCCCCATTTGTCTGCGGTAATGCTTCCTACGCTTGAATTTAACAATTCTTATTTTCTTGTGGCGACCATGAGATTCAATAGTGGCACTAACCTTTCCACCATCTAAAAAGGGCGTACCAATTTTTACATCTTCACCATCAGCAACCATTAATACTTCGTTTAAGTCAATGCTAGCACCTGCTTCCACATTGATTTTTTCGACCTTAAGTATTTCACCTTCACTTACTTTATACTGCTTTCCACCGGTCTTAATTACCGCGTACATATGAAATCTCCAAAACAAAATTCTGAGCGTCATCTCAAAAATCTCAACTAAGTCTCTATTCATAAGAGAAAAACCAGAGAAGGAATGACTACTTGCTTGTTCGACAAAACCAAGCCGCGTATTTTAGTCTGTCATGGCGGGCTATGTCAATACAATTATGTTACTTTGAACAATTATCTTGGCTTAATTAGCCTATTTTTAATTTACTGGCTGTTTGCCATTGTTTTTCTGTAAAAGTTTTAATTGATAACGCATGAATTTCACCACTAGTGATTTTTTCATTTACTGTAGCATAAACCATTTGTTGTTTTTTTACGGGCATTTTTCCTTCAAAATCATCCGATACTACAATCACATCAAACATACTACCTTCACCACTTACTTCCACAGTTTGGGTATTTAAACCCGCTTCTATTAATAGTTTTATTTCTTCTGGATTCATTTTTGCTCCTATGTGTTGCTCTAGTTGGTATCTTATTCAGCTAATAGTTCATCTACTGAGCTGAGTTTGGCTAAGTCACACATTTGCTTTGGCATATCAGTGACTTTTAATTGCATATTATTTTTTTTACTTAAACGATACCATTCAACTATTAATGCTAAAGCTGAACTATCTGCTCGTGTAACTTGTTGTAAATTAATATTGATGTACTGCGTATTTTTTTTAAACATATGCAAACTTTGTTCATAGATTAGAGCGCAGCTGCTAAAAATCAAGTCACCTTTTAAGATATATTCTGTTTCACTAAATTGTTCTAGCGATGCCATTAGTTTAAACTCTGTATTAATCAGTAGATTTATTAAATAAAAACTGTGAAATCAGTTTTTCTAACACAATAGAAGATTGAGTTAGGCTAGCCTGGCTGCCTTGTTCAAAATATTCAGGTGCCCCCCCAGCTTCTATACCTATATATTTTTCGCCTAATAAACCAGCAGTATAAATAGCAATAGAAGAATCTTCAGGAATTTGATTGTATTGGCTATCAATCTCAATTTTTACTATGGCCTCAAAGGTTTCAGGGTCAATTGAGATATCACTTACTCTGCCTATGTTAACTCCAGACATGCTCACTGATGAGCGTTTTTTTAAGCCACTGACATTATCAAAAGCGGCTGAAATAGTATAAGTATTTTCATAATACGAATTACTGAAATTACTGATTTTAAAAACCAAACCAAGCATAGTCATAATACCTGCCACAATAAACAGGCCAACAGTAAATTCTATCCAACGTGAATTTGTCATTTTTTCCTCTAATATTTAACTTTTTTAAAGCATTATTGCGGTAAGTAAAAAGTCCATACCAAATACAGATAATGAAGAGTACACAACCGTATTGGTTGTAGCTCGACTAACACCTTCTGAGGTTGGAGTACAATCGTAACCTTCAAAAATAGCAATCCAGGTTACCACTATTGCAAAAACAAAACTTTTGATTATGCCACTCAATATATCATCGGTCATGTCCACTTTTTCCTGAATTTGTGACCAGAAGGCTCCGCTATCAACACCTAATAAATCAACTCCAATTATTGAGCCGCCCAACACGCCCATAAAACTAAAAATGGCAACTAATAAAGGCAGGCTAATAATTCCTGCTAATAATCGAGGAGCCAGGATTTGTTTAATGGGATTGATTGCCATCATTTCCATACCAGATAATTGTTCGGTAGCTTTCATTAAACCAATTTCAGCGGTTAATGCAGAACCCGCTCTACCAGCAAACAATAAACTGCCAACTACCGGACCTAATTCTCTAACCAAAGATAAGGCCACCATTACCCCTAAGGATTCCTCTGCACCAAAATCAACTAAAGTATTATAGCCTTGTAAGGCTAATACCATCCCCACAAACAAACCTGATACTAGAATAATTGAGAGCGACAATACACCGATTCTATAGGTCTGGCGAACCAATAAGTGAAAACGCCCGATTAAGCTTGGCAGAGCTAGCAAAGTATAAAGCAGTAAAATAAAACTACGCCCAAGCAATTGTATAACATGGATGGTTTTTTGCCCAATTGTTTGTATCAAAAAGACTAGTGAATCAAGCATATTTTTCTTTTTCTCAATTTAGTTATTAGTCAGCTATTTATTATGGAGCTTAAGCAGAAAAATCCAACAAATCATCCAGCATGTTTTTTGCAGGATAATGGAAATGTACTGGCCCGTCATCTTCACCCTGAATAAATTGATGTACCCATGTAGATGAAGTATTTTTCATTTGTTCAGGAGTCCCCTGGCCCACTATTTTTCCCTCAGCCAAAACATAAATCCAATCAGCAATGGCCAATGTTTCATGGACATCATGAGAAACAATAATACTGGTAATACCTAATAATTGATTCACCTGTTTAATCAGTTTTAGTAATACTCCCATTGAGATAGGATCTTGTCCGGCAAAGGGTTCATCATACATAATTACATCTGGATCTAAAACCATAGCTCTGGCCAAAGCAACACGTCGAGCCATTCCACCAGAGAGCTCTGAAGGCATTAGATCTTTTGCGCCACGTAGACCAACCGTTTGCAATTTAAGTAAAACCAGAGCATAAATCATACTATCTGGTAGATCAGTATGCTCCCTCAAAGGGAAAGCAACATTCTCAAAAACAGTCATATCAGTTAATAACGCCCCACTTTGAAATAACATACCCATTTGTTTGCGTACTTGATAAAGGCTTTTACTTGATAAATCAGGAATATTTTTTTCTCGAAAATAAATTTTACCTGACTCAGGTTTTAACTGCCCACCTATTAATTTTAACAGGGTTGTTTTACCTGTTCCGCTGGGGCCCATAATTGCGGTAATTTTTCCTTCTTTAATATCAACATCCACACCATCAAAGATAACTCTTTTTCCCCTAGAAAAATGTAAATTTTTAATACTGATAATATTCTTATTGGACATTTTATAATGCTAACTAATTAAATAGAGAAATGGATCAAGAAATAATTACAGAATTATAACATGATATATTCGCTATGCGAGTGGAGTTATAGTTTAGAATTTACAAATTTATTAAAGATGTTGGCATTTTTCTTTTATTTTTTATACGTTATTATATACAATACTAGGAAATACACTTAGGAAATTATTAGTGTTAATTAAAAATGTTCGTCATATAACACTAAAGCATGAAAAACCTCCTGTTCAGGGTAACAGGTTCATAAAATAAGGTCTTAACTTGAACAAAAAATTATATATAACTGCTCTTTTGGGCTTGTTACTCATTTTAACCTCGTGTGCATCAACAACTCCCGATGGAGATGTGTCTGATCCTTTAGAGTCAGCCAATCGAGCAGTATTCCAATTTAATGAAACACTGGATAAATACCTGGCCAAACCCGTAGCACAAACTTACCAATACACTCCTGCCCCTGTACGTACAGGGATAAGCAACTTTTTTAATAACCTTGATGATGTAATGACTGTTATTAATGATTTATTGCAATTAAAAATTGAGCAGGGGCTTAGCGATAGCATGAGAATTATTGCTAATAGTACCTTTGGAGTAGCAGGTCTTGCTGATGTTTCAACAGGCTGGGGTATGCCCAGGCACAATGAACGTTTTGCGGATACCCTTGGTTTTTGGGGCGTGGGTTCTGGAGCCTATCTAGTTCTTCCTATTTGGGGGCCTAGCAGCATGAGAGATGCTCCCGCTCTGGTTGGAGATATTTATACCTATCCTCTTGCTTACCTTTACCCTGTAGCGGTAAGAAATTCCCTTCAAGGACTTAAAATGGTTAACAATCGTGCCAACTTATTAGCGGTTACTGATTTAACCAATGAAGTTGCTATTGATCCATATACCTTTACTCGTGATGCTTACTACCAATGGCGTCAAAATCAAATATATGATGGTAATCCTCCTGAACAATTCCCTCAGGATTTTAACCCCGAAGAATTTTAACCTCTAAGAAAATAACTATGTTACTTGCAATTTTAGCCATTTTGGCTGGTTTTGGATTTTTAGTCTGGGGTGCAGATAAATTTGTATTAGGCGCATCTGCAACCGCTTCTAATCTAGGTGTATCTCCTCTTATTATTGGACTAACTATTGTAGGCTTTGGCACCTCAGCGCCCGAAATGCTGGTCTCCTATATGGCTGCGCTTAATGGCAACCCAGAATTGGCAGTAGGAAATGCTATAGGATCTAATATTACCAATACTGGGTTAGTATTAGGCATCACCGCAATAATAGTACCACTTACAGTTAAATCATCCATTCTTAAACGAGAATACCCGATCATGTTTGCTGTTATGTTATTAGCCTGGTATCTATTGGCTGACAATAGCTTGCAATACATGGATGGTATTATTTTAGTTTCAGCTATGTTTTTAGTATTAGGACTTATTACCCTTTTAGGGATTCGGGATCAAAAAAATACGGAAGATCCTTTAAACACGGAGTTCAATGAAGAAATACCCACAGACATAAGTACAAAAATGGCCTTATTTTGGCTATTTATTGGCATATTGATATTATTAGCAAGCTCTAAAATGCTGGTTTGGGGAGCCGTGTATATTGCTCACGATTTTGGTATAAGCGATCTAATTATTGGCCTGACTGTTGTTGCAATTGGAACCAGTTTACCCGAATTAGCCGCATCCATTGCAAGTGCATTAAAAGGTGAACACGAAATTGCTATAGGCAATATTATTGGCTCCAATATGTTTAATTTACTCGGTGTATTAGGGATACCTGCACTACTCAGCCCAATTAATGAGCTATCAGAAACTGTTTTAAGCCGTGATTATCCCATTATGATTGGCCTGAGTATTCTCTTGTTTATTTTTGCCTATGGTTTTAAAGGCAAGGGGCAAATTAATCGTATAGAAGGAAGTGTATTATTAATTGCATATATTATTTATATATACTTAATTTATTTAAGCATTCATACTTAAACTATTCTAGCTATAAAACATGCTTTATTAACTGGATTTACAAATGACAGAAGCACAAATAAAAGCAAAAAATATTCGTTTACTTATCTGTGATATAGATGGAGTAATGACCGATGGAAGTCTTTTTTTTGGAGATAATGGTCAGGAATATAAAGCCTTTAATGCACTGGATGGACATGGAATTAAAATGCTTCAGGATACTGGAGTGAAGGTTGCAATTCTTACTGGGCGAACCTCTAATATTGTATTACACCGCATGAAAAACCTTTCAGTAGAACTGATATATCAGGGTCAGTCAGACAAACGCATTGGCTATCAACAATTACTTGAGGATCTAAATATTAAAGCCGAACAAGTAGCTTATATCGGTGACGATGTTATAGACTTACCTGTAATGACCAAAGTTGGGCTTGCTATTGCTGTAGCAAATGCCCATCCGCTGGTCAAAAAACATGCAGATATGATAACCGAAAACCGTGGTGGGCATGGGGCTGTTCGAGAGCTTTGCGACTTTTTACTTCAGGCTCAAGGAAATTATGAACAATTAATGTCCCAATACCTGGAATAATAAAGCTAGAGCATAAATTTAAGCAATGGAAACAAAAATACTTTCTAGATATTTTAGATACTTAATTTTTACTGTCTTATTTTCTCTGATTATTGTCTACTTATTTAAACAATTATTAGATAATCCTATTTTTACATTATCGGCTCAAAAGGTAAAGGTACAACAAAGTAGCATTGCCGATAGTTACGTTAGTAATGCCGACATTGTTTCTTTCTCAGTAGGAGAGCCACAATACTATTTTAACAGTACACAAATAATTCATTATCCAGGCGAAAAAGAGTCGACTGCTTTACAACCCAGAATAAAAGGCTTTAATAAAAAAAATACCCCCTGGATAGTTAGTGCTAAACATGCTTGGCTCTCTGCTGATACAACACAAATTAGAATGGAAAAAGATGTTTTAGTTAAGCAATTAACATCTGAACTGGAAACAGAAATTTTATGGATTTGGCCTAAAAAAGAATATGTAGAAACCGATCAGGCCGTTAGAATTACTACAGAGCAGAGTTTAATTACCGCAGTGGGAATGAATGCTAACCTACAAAGCAAGCAATACCATTTGCTCAACAATGTTCATGTAACTCTTAAACCAAAATAAGCAAAATATAGAGGTAACTCATGTTTTTGAATAAACTATTTTTTTTGATTTTATTAAGTTTTGTATTAACACAAAACTGCCTGGCTCTATCATCTGATAAAAACAAACCTATTGAGCTAGAAGCAGATAGCGCAGATATTGATGATCAAAATGGTATCAGCATATACCGCGGAAAAGTTATTTTAACTCAGGGCAGCACCCAACTAAATGCGCAAAAATTGACAATTTATCATGATAAAAATCACAAATTAATTAAAATTGTAGCAGAAGGCTCTCCCGCACGATATAAACAAACTCCCGATGGACAAAAAAAAGACGTAAAAGCTAAAGCATCTAAATTGATTTATTATTCTAAAAAAGATCTTATTCACCTTTATGATAACGCCTTATTATGGCAGGGAAAAAATTCATTTAGAGGGGATAAAATTATTTATGACACCAAAAGAGACATTGTTAAAGCAAGCAGTAAAAAAACATCCGATGGAAAAGTTATTTCATCAGGAAGAGTTAAAGTTACCATTTTGCCAGAGAAAAAATAGCTAATTAAGTCCATGAATATTTTACAGGCAAAAAATATAAGTAAAAGTTATAAAACCAGAACCGTAGTAGATGATGTATCTTTTCATGTTAATACAGGTGAAATAGTAGGATTGTTAGGCCCGAATGGAGCAGGAAAAACTACCAGCTTTTACATGGTTGTTGGATTAATCAAGGCAGATCAAGGCAGTATTTCTTTAAATAATCAAGATATTACCCAAATGCCTATCCATGATAGAGCTAAAAAAGGTCTTGGCTACTTACCACAAGAAGCTTCTGTCTTTCGACACCTAACTGTTGAAGAAAATATCTTAGCGGTATTGCAGCACCGTAAAGAACTTAATGATACCGATCGCAAGGATAAATTAGAATCCTTATTATCCGAGTTTAATATTAAGCATATCAGAAAATCCAGTGGCATCAGCCTTTCTGGTGGTGAAAGAAGAAGAGTTGAAATTGCCAGAACCTTATCCCTGGAGCCTGAGTTTATCTTACTAGATGAACCCTTTGCCGGGGTTGATCCTATATCAGTAATTGATATACAGGCAATTATTAGCCACCTGGCCAGTAAAGACATTGGTGTGTTAATAACGGATCATAATGTCAGAGAAACCTTATCAATATGTCAACGAGCCTATATTCTTAGTGATGCAAAAATTATTGCAGATGGAAAACCAGAAAGACTATTGCAAAACCAACAAGTGCGAGAAGTCTACTTAGGTGATAGTTTTTCGATGTAAGCTCTTAATAAATCAGTATTTCCACAATAAAAAACCACACTAACCAACTGTTCCTCTAAGAACCTCAAAGGTGTATTCAAAAACTTTTTTATGACCGAAATCAAAAAATATGCCAGTATATTTATGCCACTACTGTAAAGCAATAAAATATAGGCTATACTAAATTTATTAAGAACAAGTTACGGATTATATGAAGCAATCGCTACAACTTAGAATAGGTCAACAACTGACCATGACCCCCCAGCTGCAACAGGCAATACGCCTATTGCAACTCTCGAGTCTAGATTTACAACAAGAAATTCAAGATGCACTGGATAGTAACTTTATGCTTGAGATTGATGAATCTCAGGCCAGCCAATCTGACTCCAATGAAGAGAATACCTATACTGACCCTCTAGCTGAAAACAATACCGCAGCTGAACTGAATAACTCTGAATTAGAACATAAAGATACAACTATACCAACGGATAATAATGAAACACTGGTGACTGAAAACGCTACTGGTACTTCCAGCAATTCTGAAAACCTAAATAGTGAAAGTGCACAAGTAGATTTTGAAGACATTCAAAATACCATTCCAGATGAGTTGCCTACCGATTCAAGCTGGGACGAAGTTTTTGAAAATAATAATATTCATAGTACCTCAGGAAGTACCCAACTCTCAGGCTCAGATAATAATTACATCGACAACCTGATTCAAAATAATGGCAAACTGGATGATAATATTCAGGAGCACCTGATAAATCAGCTGAATTTAGTGTCATTAAGTGATGAAGACAGGGAAATTGCCGAAGTTATTATTGATAGCATTGATGACAATGGTTATTTAAATGCAAGTATTGATGATTTACTGGAAAATTTTAACTCTCAAAGTGATATTGAGAGTGAGGAAATTGAAGCTGTTTTACACCTAATTCAGAATTTTGATCCCCCTGGAGTTGCAGCACGAGATTTACGAGAAAATCTACTTATTCAACTGAAACTTTTAAATATTGATACAGCCTGGCTTAGCGAAGCATTTACTCTAGTTGAACGCTATTTACAACTCCTTGCAAACAGAGAGTTTACCAGCCTAAAGCGTCGCATGAAAATATCTCAGGATGATCTGGTTGAAGTGGTAAAACTAATTCAATCACTCAACCCCAGACCTGCGGGACAGATTACCGATCAAAAACCACAATACGTAATTCCAGATATTATTGTTAAAAAATATAAGGGTATCTGGCATGCAGAGCTTAATAATGATTCCATTCCCCCCTTAACAATAAATAAGGAATATATGGAATTAAGTAAAGAACTCAAAAATTCTGGTGATGCTTCCACCATGAAAGAAAATATTCAGGAAGCTCGCTGGTTTATTAAAAGTGTACAATCCAGAAATGAAACCTTATTAAAAGTCTCTCGTTGTATTTTAGAGTTTCAACAAGATTTTTTTAACTATGGTGATGAGTACATGAAAGCATTGGTTTTAGCCGATGTAGCAGAAAAGGTAGGGATGCACGAATCCACCATATCAAGAGTCACTACCCAAAAATACATGCACACTCCCAAGGGAATTTTTGAGCTAAAATACTTTTTTTCCAGTCATGTGAGTACCCATAGTGGTGGCGAAGCATCTGCTACCGCAATTCGTGCAGTTATTAAAAAAATTATTGAAAATGAAGCAACCGCTAAACCCTATAGTGATAATAAATTATCACAAATTTTAGCCCAACAGAATTATAAAGTTGCCAGACGAACTGTGGCAAAATACCGAGAGTCTTTGTCTATTCCCCCATCAAATGAAAGGAAGACACTGGCTTAATTAAAAAGCCGTTAGCCAAAAATAAACAATGGTAACTATTATGATGCTAACAAAAACTAAAATAAACCTTAATGTAAGGTAAACATACTGCGTTAACAATGTATTTTAGCTTTTAATTAGTACAGATGTAGCTTGAAAATAAGAAAAAACAATTCTATATATAAAGTAACATAGATAGAATTTATTGTTAAATGACAAAGGAGTCAAACTATGAAAACAGATATATCAGGTCATCATATTGAAATAACTGATTCACTCAGAGATTATGTTAATTCTAAAATGGAGCGTGTTGAGCGCCATTTTGATTTAGTCAGCTCTGCACATGTAGTCTTAAGTGTTGAAAAGCAGCGTCAAAAAGCTGAAGCAACCTTACAGCTTAAAGGCAATAAAATATTTGCTGAATCAGTAGAAGAAGATATGTATGCCGCAATTGATAGTCTGGCAGATAAACTCGACCGACAAGTTAAAAAACATAAAGAAAAAATGACCGATCACCACCGCACAGATGCCGCTTTAAATGCCCAGCCAGAGGCATAGATAGAAAGTTTCTTTCCCTCCCTTAAAACGCATGGTGAGGGAAAGTTATTAATCAAAGAAATCCAATACCTAGACTAATTAACTCCGCATATTCCCATGAATAAAAACATCAACAATTTCATTCAAATGGATCTAATTCATGTGAATATTGAAGCAAGTAGTAAAAAACGCGCTTTAGAAATTATTTGCGAGTCAATCAACAAATACGATACTAATTTACAAGTACATGACATATTTGATCTCTTTATTCAACGCGAAAAACTTGGTAGTACAGCTATAGGACATGGGGTTGCTATTCCTCATGCTAGAATGGAAAACAATGACAAAACTATTGGTGTTTTTATCTCATTAAAAGAAAGCATAGATTTTGGAGCCATTGATAATGCGCCTGTTAGTCTTCTTTTTGCTTTATTAATTCCCCATCATTCGACTCAGGAACATTTAGATATTTTAGCCAGACTGGCTAAATTTTTCAGAGATGATACCACTCGCCAGGCAGCATTAAATGCCCAATCAAAAGAAACTATATACAACCTCCTTTCTAAAATATAAATTTTCTAGTAAAAATTATGTTCTATAAACTATGGCCTATAAAAATAATCCCATTTTTTATGCTGTATTTTTTACTTCCCCAGCTTTTACAGGCACAGATAAAAGTATTAGATGATAACCAGCAAAGCGTAGTATTAACTCATAAAGCTCAACGCATTATTAGTTTGTCTCCATCTATTACCGAAATGTTATTTGCAGCAGGTGCAGGAAAACAGGTTATTGGAGTTGTTAGTTATAGCAACTTTCCTCCTCAAGCAAAAAAAATAACCTCCGTTGGCAGTTATAATTCACTTGATATTGAAAAAATCATCAGCCTGAACCCTGATCTTATTATTGCCTGGAAGAGTGGCAACCCTATAAAGCAGGTTAATAAACTTAAAGCATTAGGCTATCCTGTTTTTATTAGTGAAGCACTTAACTTTGAAGATATCAGCAATAATATAAAAAACTTTGGTATTTTATCTGGCAATGAACCCGTATCACAACTACAAAGTCAGCAGTTTATTACCGCTATTAATGATTTGCAGAAAAAATATAAAGATAAGCAGCAAATCAGTGTTTTTGTCCAGATCTGGAATAAACCCGTAATGACAGTAGGAGCCAAACATATTATTAGTCGTGTTATCCAACTTTGTGGAGGCATAAATATTTTTAACAATTCGAAACTAACCATAACTCCCGATGTTGAAAGTGTAATTCAGGCTAAACCACAGCTTATTTTATCTACCGGAATGGCAAATTTAGCTAAGCAATGGCTAAAGCGATGGGAAAACTGGACGATGATACCAGCAGTTAGAAATAATCACCTATATAGTACCAATCCGGATCTATTAGTAAGGCACTCACCTCGCCTCGTACAAGGTACAAAAAATGTCTGCCTACTTATTGATAAGGTACGCAGGAGCGAACATGGAAATTAAATAAATAAGAATATTATAATATATAAATAACTGATATTTAAGCTGTTTTTTTTCCTTTATTGTTTAAACAAACCTGTTTTTAAATTTTTCATTAATAGCCAATATAATAGCAAACCTGCTATAATAGCCCCATCTAAAAGCAGGGGAAAAAATAATGCTAATTAAAATGAATAAACAGAAAACATTTTTATGAACATTGAATACATTACAGACAAACAACAACTGGATAAAATTTGTCAACAGTTTAAAGGTAGCCAATATTTAATTATTGATACAGAATTCATTCGCCAAACGACCTATTTCCCCATTCTTGCACTATTGCAAGTTTATGATGGTAAAACCATTGCTTTAATTGACCCAGTAACTATTGAAGATTTATCCCCCCTGTTTGAAATTTGTTATGATCCCAATATTGTAAAAGTTTTACATTCTGCAAGGCAAGATATGGAAATTTTTTATCATATCTGTGGCAAGTTACCGACCCCCATATTTGATACCCAGATAGCAGCTGCGCTCTTAGGTTATGGCTCTCAAATTGGTTATGCAGCACTTACCAAAGCCATTTTAAATATTGACCTGGATAAATCACAAACCCGAACAAATTGGCTAAAACGCCCATTAAATAAAAAGCAACTCGAATATGCTGCCAATGATGTGCAATATCTGGAACAAATTTACCTTATTCAAAAGCAGCAATTACAACAACAACAACGACTTTCCTGGTTAGAAAATGACTTTGGATTTTTAACCGAACAAAAAACCTATCAGGTAAATAAGCTGGATCTCTGGAAAAAAATCCGTGGACATAATCGCTTAAAACAAGATCAATTAGTGGTATTACA
Organism: Pseudomonadota bacterium; assembly: GCA_045047105.1. Taxonomy (GTDB): domain Bacteria; phylum Pseudomonadota; class Gammaproteobacteria; order GRL18; family GRL18; genus JADGAU01. Next base: position 12,437 of record JASFYQ010000019.1, read on the forward strand.
ACACTTGGTATGTTGGAGGGAAGATATTGCTATAGCTAAAAATCTTACCCGAAAAAGAGTTATTCATGATGAATTTTTGCTTGAAATTGCCACCCAAAAACCAAAGCAACTCAGCGATTTGCAAAATTTCCAATGTTTATCTGAGCAACTATTGAAAAAACATGGAAAAACTATTGTTGAAATTGTAAATGGCAGCCTGGCTTCTCCACCACAAAACTGGCCCCAACAACCCAAGCGCATTCAATTAAATCAACAACAAGATGCAATGACTGATTGTTTAATGGCTATAAATCATTTATGTGCTGATACCAATAAAATTAGTCCAAATTGTTTATGTAATCGTAAAGAGCTTGAAAAGTTAGTGCTTGGAAAAAGAAGTTTGGGGATCCTGACTGGCTGGCGTTATGAGTTAGCGGGTAAAAAACTATTAGCTTTTCTTAATGGAAATAACTCTTTATTAGTATCGCAAAATCAGCTTTCTATACAATAAGATAAGATGCTATAATCGTCTATTATAAACAATTTTTATAAACAGCTTTTATAAACAATGTCCTTAATTAACCATAATGAATATTCCAGAGCAAATCCCAGCCTCTTTATCTGAGTTAATTATTTATTTTAATCAGTATAAAGCTGACTTAAACACAACTTCTGATACAAAAAAAAATCAACAGAAGGCTTTTTATATTTATGAAATGGGTCGTGGAATCAAACAAATAAGTAATAAATTATTTGCTGATTTTGAAAGCGCTAAAACCGCCTGGCCATATCCTTTTTTACGCTCTGCCTGGTTTGCCTTATTTTTTACGCATCCTGACAATAAAGATGATTACCACGTATGGTTTCTTAAATTTCCACTGGATGAACAAAGTAAATTGATACAGGTTGCAAGAGATGACTTTCTTAAGCACTTTTATGGTCAAATAATTTCAAAAGAAAATGTTAGTCTGGACGATGCGGATACCTATGCTACCGATAGTGCTTATGGTTTTAAACCATCAGAAGAAAAAATGGCTAATATTAACGCTATTTTAAAACTTCAGCAGAATATAGTCCCTTCTAAATTTTATCAGCAGGTACTTGAATATATTTATCATCCACTTGATCAGCAATTAACAGATACAGAACAGGCAAAACAGCCATATTGGCTAGAATGGAAAAATTTAGGTTATCAGGGGCTGGCAGATTTAAGCTGTCATATGCGCAATACTTTTCAGCAAGAAGTTATTGAACAACAATTAGCCAGCAGGATAAAATTTTTACCTCTGCCTATGTTAAATGCTCTTTCAAGCTGTCTTGAGCATCACCAATTATCTTCCACTCTGGCTAACTCTCTATTAGCACATGCACTACAATCCAGTGATAATGCTGAAACTATTATTGCCTGTTTACGTTCTATTTCTGCATCAGATAAGCAAATCACCAATGAATTATTAAAACAGGCTCTAAAAAGTGATTATAAAAGCCATATAGAATTGCTTGCTGTTATCTGTGGTCGCTGTTGGGAGAACTTAAAAGAGCCCTGGTTAATGCTGCTTTTTCTTGAAGCCTTAGCTCTTAGTAGTACCAATAAAAATACCAAAACAGACGCATTTGATATAATGATAACTGATTTAATCTTTATTCCAGAAATGCGCGAAGCAGTATTAGAACAATTTAGAAGTCCTCAGCGCTCAACCCAGTTAACACTTGCAATTGGCAACTTCTATTCTACTTTTTACCCAGCCAAAGGGGGAGAATAATCCTCTCGATATACTTCCATCTCTACTTTTTCAACCACTTTACCATTAAGTATAACTGAACCTTTGTAGCGTAACTCCCCATCTGTGCTAAATTCAAAATCATATTGACGACAAAATTGCATATAACCATTACCATGCCTACATAGCCTTAATTTGGTACGTGCCAGGGTGTCATCAAGCAGGGAGACTTCATTCAACTTACATGCCCTACGAGCAGCCTGATAAGCATTTTCATATGCACTGGCAGAATCCCACCAAAAAGCTATAATTGCAACCAGTAGAATAAAAATTATTAATCCATCCATTTTTGACTATATATACTCCATCAAAATTTTACTGTCACTATTGCTATAGTGCTCTACTTAACAGTTCTTTAATTAAATTCAAAAAAAAGTAGCCTCGGTCATTATCACTGTTATAATATTTTTTGTAAATAATAATTTCATTTACTCCTCCTTAATTGAAGATAAAAAATATGAATTTTGATAAAAAAACTATTATTTTTAAGCTGCAATTATTTTTAAAACTCAGCCTCATTTTAATCCTATCCACAGGACTACTTTTAAATCTGCCCGCGGCAACTGATTCGGATAAAGAACTTGCTGCCTTTTATTTAAAAAAAGCCACTCGTCATTATAATCGCAAAGAGTATAAAAAAGCAGAAATCGCTTTCCAGGCATTATTAAAAACACAAATATCATTACATGAAGACTTTTATTTTTTTTATGCCAAGGTGCAGGCTTTAAATGGCAATTATGGTAAAGCAGAAGATAATATAACCACCTATATGGATTATGCTGGGCCTGAAGGACAATATTTCCAACAAGCGAAGACGGTTCAAAAAAGTGTTCAGAAAAAAAATACCCTTAAATCTTTATCTCAAAGTTATATTAATAATAAATTAACAGCAAATAGTTCAAAGCCCAATCAAGAAATTTCTGATATCCCCAATATGGTCAAAATTGTAACTAAAACCTATACCATGGGTAGCAACCATGGGGATGCAGATCAAAGACCACCACATAAGGTTAAATTAGTAAATCCTTTTGCTGTAAGTCAATATGAAATAACCTTTAAGCAATATATTTTATTTGCAAATGCAACCAGACGAGAAATTCCAGATGACGCAGGGTTTGGTAAGGAAAACCGCCCCGTTATTAACATTAGTCTATTAGATGCACTTGCTTATTGTGAATGGTTAAGTAATAAACAAGGCCGAAATTATCGTCTGCCCACTGAAGCTGAATGGGAATTTATAGCACGTACAACATACCAAAACAAACTCGGATTTAAAGATTTAATTGGTTTAGGAGATGCCAATTGTGATGGCTGCCGTTACTTTTGGGAAGATGCAGAAACCAAGCCTGTAGGCAGTTATGCTGCCAATAGCCATAAATTATATGATACACTTGGCAATGTCTGGGAGTGGACCTGCTCTGCTTATAGCAAAAAATATAATGGCGCTGAAAAAAGCTGTCTGACTTTAGATGATATAAAAGGTAAAACGGTAGCAGTACGTGGGGGCTCCTGGAAAAGCCATAAAAAAATTCTCAAAGCTTATGTACGCTTAAATAACTATCCCAACTACCGAAGTAGCGAGATAGGTTTTCGTATAGTGGAAGATTTGTAAACTTAATATCAGCCTAACTCATCGTCTGCAACAAAATATTTAGGATCTTCAATCACATTTACTTCGCAAAGATTTCCGGCTTTCCTTAATAATTTAGTGCATTCAGGGCTTAAATGCCTTAAATGCAGACGTTTACCCACCGTAAGATAACGTTCAGCCAGAGTATCTATTGCCTCAATACCAGAGTGATCCGATACCCTGGAGTGCATAAATTCTACTATCACATCATCTGGATCATTTTTTAAATCAAAAAGCTCCTGAAAATTATGAGCAGAGCCAAAAAATAAAGGTCCATGTAACTCATAAACTTTAGAGTTTTCATCACTATGGCTAATTACCACAGTAATGTGTTTGGCATGATTCCATGCAAAAACCAAAGCCGCAATAATTACTCCAATACCTACTGCAATGGCCAAATTATCGGTATAAACAGTAATTGCTGAAACAGATATTAAAATCAAAGCATCTGATTTAGGTATTTTTCCCAAGATACGAAAACTGGACCATTCAAATGTTCCTACTACCACCATAAACATTACTCCAGTTAATGCTGCCAAAGGAATCATTGAAATAAGTTGTGATGCAAACATAATAAAACTTAATAAAAATAAGGCCGCAGCGATTCCAGAAATTCTCCCCCTTCCTCCAGAATTCACATTAATCATTGACTGGCCAATCATTGCACACCCGCCCATGCTGGCAAAGAAACCACAGCTAATATTTGCCAATCCCTGTCCCACACACTCTTTATTGCCATGTCCACGAGTTTCTGTCATTTCATCAATTAATGTCAAGGTTAATAACGATTCAGTTAAACCAATGGCGGCAAAAGCTACAGAATAAGGAAATATAATTATTAGCGTGTCGAGTATTTCTGGCATAGAAGACATTGGAACCAGAGGAATATGAAATTCAGGGAACCCACCCGCAATTGAAGCAATATCACCTACACTGCGTGCGGGTAAACCAAAGACAACAACAAGGATAGTCACTACCAGAATTCCAACCAGAGGAGCAGGAATTGCTTTGGTAAATTTGGGTAAAAAATGAATAATTAGCATAGTTAATGCGACTAAAAAAAGCATAGTCCATAACATGGCGCCCTGCATCCAGACCAAACTTCCAGTTTCAATATCTGGAATTTTGAACTGCCCCAATTGTGCTAAAAAGATAACAATAGCCAGACCATTTACAAAACCAAGCATAACAGGGTGAGGAACTAATCGTATAAACTTACCCAGACGCAAAACACCAAATAAAATTTGGATAAGGCCCATTAATACCACTGCGGCAAATAGATATTCCACCCCATGGAGTACCACTAATCCAGTCATAATAACAGCCAGTGCACCTGTAGCACCTGAGATCATACCTGGCCTGCCTCCAAATATAGCAGTAATTAATCCAACAATAAAAGCAGCATATAATCCAACCAGAGGATCAACCTGGGCAACAAAAGCAAAAGCAATGGCTTCTGGGACAAGGGCTAAAGCAACGGTTAATCCAGAGAGAATTTCGGTTTTAAAATTACAGGGGTGGTTTGGGGGGCATATATCAATCATAAAATCCAACAATATGGCTAAAAAAGTGCTGGATTATACTGTTTTTTGTTTTTTTATTCCAGTAAAAATTGGAATAAGATTTATTATTTCAGGCTAGAAAAAATTAATCTCTGCTTCAGTATCTGAATTTGTAGTTTCAAATTTATGTTTCTCATCAACTAAGTCATTGATTATTCCTATCAAATCTCTACTACTCGATTCTGCCTGGTTATACAATTCCACTAATTCAGCGGCTAGTTTAGAGTTGCTGGTCCAATCCTGTTCGAGAATAGTTAATATTTTAAATACCGTCTCATGTACTCCCTGGTGGGGCTCTTCAATTCTAATATAAGAGGGTAAATGACTAAATAATCTATCACCCATGCCAGCATCATACCACTGGCCAAATCGACAATTATGATGATCTACGGTTACTTCTTTCCACTCATTTGATCCTTTACCCGTCTCTGCCGCTCGATAGGCATTTTGCATATATACCATATGATCCATTTTAATCAATGAAGCATTACTAATAACTTCCGCATAAGAAACTGACTCATGTGTTTTGGTGGCAATTTCAGAAAAACGTGCAAAGTTTTTATCGAACTCATCAATAGTTTGTTTAGATTCACTAACAACTGTTGAAACAGATTCAGTATTTTCTACCATTGCTTTAGTTGCATTGCCAAAATTATCAATAATTTTGTTCACACTATTAGTTGCTTTTTTGGTATCTTGGGCAAGTTTTCTTACCTCATCAGCAACTACGGCAAAACCTCGCCCCTGCTCACCTGCGCGAGCAGCTTCAATAGCGGCATTTAAAGCAAGTAAATTAGTTTGGTCTGCAATGGATGTAATCTGACTTAAGACATTAAATATTTCAATGCTCTGACTACTTAGTTGCTGTGATGATTCTAACATTTTACTATTCATTTCTACCAAAGTAGAAAAATTATTACTAATTTGAGAAATAGAGTCCTGTCCAGTTACTGCAATTTCTACAGATTCGTTTGAAGTTTCTTCAACTTCTTGCATTTTTTTAGTAATATTAACTAAGTCTGCCTGATTTAAACGTAAATTATCTAATAAAGCCCCTGATTTTAATTCATCCATTTGCCCTTTAATTATTTCTAGCTTACGTTGATCATAAGCAGCTTTCATTTTTACCAGAGAGCGGTTTACTTGCTCAGCTAATCCCTGAAAACCAGAGCTAAACCCTGTTGCTAATACCACACGATTAAATTGACCATGTTCCGCACAAGCAACAGAGGAACCAATTTCCTTAAATAAAGTTTCAGTTTGATCCATTGCATCATTCAGTGCCCATGCAGTGGCATATAAATCATGAGCTGGATCAATATTACTGATGCGAACATCTAAATCACCTGTAGCAGCTTTTTTTGCAAAATCTTTTATTTTAGTAATTAACGTTTGTTCACTTGCCAAGCTCCAATTAAATAGGGCTAATAAAACCAGTGTAATAATAAGATAAATTAAAGAGCGAAGTTCATACGCACTATATATAAAGTCTGTAATTGAAAGCACAATAAACAATGCAAGCATTGCTCTAAAAATTATTTTAGGCTTAATATTCACGAGAAAAATCCTCATAATTGGTTCCAAGTTTGCTAAGTCTATTTTCTAAAATCAGTGTTGAAGCTGTAATAGCATCCTTAGTGCCTACTCGTTGTTCTTCTTTTAACATTTTGTCATACAGAGGGATTATTGCATCAACTATTTCCTGACGAGCTTTTCTACGCACGGAGTAATAACCCAGTTTGTTAGCAACTGGCAAACGTGGAGTAATATTTGCGTAAACCCAATAAAAGCCGCCATCTTTACGCATGTTTTTTACATATCCAAAAAATTCTTTACCTTGCTCAAGGGTTTGCCAGAGTAAATGGAAAACCGCTCTAGGCATATCAGGATGGCGAATAATATTATGTTGTTGACCAATTAATTCTGCCTCTGTATAACCAGACATATCAATAAAAATTTGATTACAATAGGTTATTCGACCCTTATTATCTGTTTTGGAGACAATAAAATCATTATCATTTAATTTTTTTTCAACAGATGTTGGTATAATTTTAGATTTCATAATATTTAGCTAATATCTTTTTTCATTATTTATATAATTCGCCATTCACTACTCACTACTCACATAGTTCAAAGCGATACCCCATTTATCGGCAACAGCATATAAAACTTAAATTTATACCCTAAGTTATTTATCTATTACGTGGACTATTCCTGTCATTTCAGGGTGAGGCCCGCAACGATAAGGTAAACTACCTAATGTTGCAAATGTACGAGAATAACTCTCATCGGGGAAAAAATAATCTGCTTCAGGATCTCCTGCTTGTTCAAACCAAACACTATGGTATTGACGTTTTTCTTTGTTTATCCAGATGATTTTATCCCCTCTATTAATAGTAATTTCAGCTGGAATAAATTTAAACTTTTTGATAATAACTTCCACTTCAGCTGCTATTGCTATGTTATTAAGCATAGCACTAAACAATAAAAAGATACTTATAATAACACTAAAAATTTTCATAGTTTGAATATCTGTTCCAGTAATAATTTAGTCAAAAAAAAACCCAGAAATCTGGGTTTGAATAGAAACGATAATAAGTAAAAAATTATCCAAATCTGAGTTTAAAAGCAAACGCAGTTAAACCATAACAAGATTATTTATATTAAATGGATTCTCTTGTTACAATATCAACTACGTACTCTATAATTTAATTTTTTCAAGTAATTCTACATTTTCAGATCTATTTACTTATAGCATTTACTTCCGCTTTCTCGTTGTTAAATCCAAGTTTATAACCTAAGGAAACATGGTGGAAACGTCCACTGGTATAATCATCATGGATGGCAAAACCAAAGTTATAAAGTTTATCTGCTTCCATAGTGATATCACCTGGCAAATCAGATTTAAGCTCACGAATCATTTCAACAGTCCAGGTACCATTTTCTAAGTTAGCGGTAAACTCTACTTCTTGCCCACCAGACATAACCCGCTCAGCTAAAATATAGCCATTTTCTGATTTTTTAGTACCTGCCTGATAACGAATGAGATCCATAAATCTACCCGCTTCTAATTCGGCTTTAACTTCTTCTGGTGTTTTTAATTTATTCCAACCACCTCGCTTTTTACCTCGACGCCCTTTTACTTCAACCTTGGTGCGACTTTCTGTAAGATATTTATGAATACCTCTACTCATATCAACCTGATCTTTTTGCTCATAGGCATCAATATCCTCTTGTTTTGGTGCATCAGGCATCCCCTTAGCATCATGGTGACAAGTTGCCCAACAACCCGCTCTACCTGAATATAAAACCGAACCCGTGAAATCATCTTCCTCACGTTTTTCATCATCAGTGAACATCATTGCAAGTTTTACTTTATTTTCTGGATCCATTTTTCCACCATCAACAAATGGTACTGGAGTATGCTCTCCATCAGGCCACTGAAAACGCATATACAATTTTTCACTATCAAACATAGCCTGAACTGTTACTGGAATGCTTCCCCTTTTTCCATCAATAACCTGAGGCTCCAGTTTTTCACCCGTAACTATTTTCTGTCCCATATCCGCAGCTTCTTTATCGTGACAGTCAGTACAGCGATCGCCTGCTTTAAATGGTAATTTTCCGCCATGCTCACTGCCTTTAAAGATCCATTCCATTGAAGATTGTCCAGGGTAAAATAAAACAATTTCACGTTCTGGGGCCTTGCTCCAATCTAAGGATGAAGTGCTGCTTGAAGCCTCTGGCTGATTAGCTGCGGCAGCTGGTACTGCTTTAGACGTTGTAGGTGCAGCTACTACTTTAGCTGTTCTTTTTACCGCATTGATATCCGCTTTATCATCATCAAAGCCTAGTTTATAACCTAATGAGACATGGTGGAAACGTCCATTGGTATAGTCGTCATGAATGGCAAAACCAAAGTTATACCACTTACCAGATTCTAATTTAATATCTCCAACTTTGTCAGATACTAGCTTACGTTTTAGCTCAACCACCCAGGTTCCATTTTCCTGCACAGCACTAAAAAAGACTTCTTCACCACCTGACATAACACGATCTGCAAGAATATAGCCATTTTCAGCCTCTTTTGTTCCAGCTTTATAGCGGATTAAATCCATAAAGTGCCCAGCATCAAGTTCTGCTTTTATTTCTTCAGGCGTTTTTAATTTATTCCAACCACCACGCTTTTTACCACGACGGCCTTTTACTTCAACCTTGGTACGACTTTCAGTAAGGTATTTGCGAATACCACTGCTCATATCAATCTGGTCTTTTTGCTCATAAGCACCAATATCCTCTTGTTTTGGTGCATCAGGCATATCCCTAGCATCATGGTGACAAGTTCCCCAACAACCCGCACGACCTGAATACAATACCGAGCCAGTAAAACCATCATCTTCACGTTTATTATCATCACTAAGCATCATAGCAATTTTAACCTGATTGTCAGGATCCATTTTTCCACCTTCAACAAAAGGCACTGGAGTATGTTCACTGTCTTGCCATTCATAGCGCATATACAAGAAGTTATCATCATGAGCTGCCTGAACTTTTACTGCAATGCTACCGCGTTTGTTAGGGATAACTTGTGGTTCCAGTTTTTCACCGGTAACAATTTTACGCCCCATATCCGCAGCTTCTTTATCATGACACTCTGTACAACGATCACCCGCTTTAAAGGGGAGTTTTCCACCATGTTCGCTGCCTTTAAAAATCCATTCCATTGATGACTGGCCTGGATAAAAAAGAGTTACTGTCCTATCAGGAACATCTGTCCAATCTATACCAAAACCTGTTGTTGCAGTAACGGTAGAAGTTTGATTTACTGCGCTGCTCTGCTCTTTAATATCGGCTTCATTACATTGTGCTGGAACTGGAACCTCTTTTATAATTGTTTTGGTAACAATTCTTACCCTAGGTTTAGGAGGATTATTAGATAACTCCAACAATTTTTGTTGTTTCTTATTTACAGGTGCTCTTAAAGTTGCATTAGGTTTTGCAAAGTCAGGATTGGGTGCTGACATTTTTTCCAATTCCTCTTCATCCATATCCTGATGGACTGGCCTATGTGCAATGCCTTTGTGGCAATCTATACACGTATTACCATTTTTTAAAGCATTGGCATGTTGTTTTCGGGCTCTTGGCTTTTGGTAGGCAATGCTCATAGATTCAAAGTCATGACAATTACGGCATTCACGTGAATCATTAGCTTTCATACGTCTCCATTCATTTTGAGCTAATTGTAAACGATTTTTATTAAATTTTTCTGGGGTATCAATAGTACCTAAAATTTTATGTAAAATTTCATTAGATGCCTGAATTTTACGCTTGATTTTGTATATCCATTCTTTGGGCACATGGCAATCAGGACAGGTTGCTCTTACCCCTGAGCGATTGGCATAATGGATGGTTTTTTTGTATTCCTGATAAACATTTTCTTCCATTTCATGACAGGAAATACAAAACTCTTCTTTATTTGTCAGCTCTAAAACAGTATTAAAACCACCCCATAAAATAATACCAATAATAATAAAAACGATTCCTGCTCCTATGGAGACACCCATAAAAAGCTTACGTTTAAAAAAACTTTGATGATTTATCATACATTTACGCCTTGAGATTGTTTTACAAAAAAAGAAGGTATTCTAATAACGTTTTTATCTAAGTTAACTAAGTTAACTAAGTTTTCAGCTTACATAAAAAAATTATCCTGTATTGGTTTATTTATAATTGGTTTACCCGTTGCAAGTATAAAAAAAGCGAACATGTTAGACATGCTCGCTTTTAACTACTAATTTATAACTTATGTTTTATGATGAATACGGTTATAAACGTTGAACTTACCCGTTGGAGTAGTCAAACCTTTAATGCGTTTAATCTCTTTAAGAGTCTTCGCATCATAGATTACGATTTCACCTGTGGCATTTTTATTATCAGAACGGTTCCATACGGAAACCCAAACTTCTGTTCCACCCTTGTTAAACTCAATATGAAGAGCAGCTTTACCCTTCTCTTTAGTTACACGGATAGTTTTAACAATTTCACGAGTTTTCTTATCAATAACCTGAACACTCTGCTGTACTTCAGGCTCTGGGTGTTTCAGTTGATCAGCCCAAACATAGTCTGAATTCTCATGAGTACGAATGAATACACCCGCTCCATCAGTTTCAACTGTATAACATAATTTCCATGCCTGGTCAGGATGTCCTTTTGGATCATTGCCCCAAACAGAAATTTCACCCTTTCCTAAGTGAGTAGTTCCACCTACAGGACCACATTTAGGATCGTTCCAGTTTGCACCAGGACCTGGGTGAGGTAGTTTAGCAACATCAATCATTGCTTCTAAGCTTCCACCATCGTTAGTGTCAACAATAACCATTTTATTTGAAGCGTTAGCTGCAATTTGGAAGTAACGACCAGTTGGATCATAGAAACCATCGTGAAGGAATTTAGCCGTATTAATCTGAGTAATATTAAGCGCATCCAGATCGGTATAATCAACCTGCCACATTTGGCCCAACTCTTTAGCAGAAACTAAAAATGATGAATGATTCGGGTTAGTATAAATAGCCGCAACACGAGACTCTTCAACATATTCGCCATCTACATTCATACCACGAGTAGAAACCACTTTAATGGGGTTCATAGTCTTGGCATCGACGATAACAAAATGTGGAGGCCAGTAACCACCGGCAATTACATATTTACCATCACCTGAAACAGCAACGTCACGTGCATCATATGCTATTTGAGTTTCAGCAACTAACATCTTGTCAGGTGTTTGCCACAAATCAAATTTGTTTAATTTGCCATCACGACCAATGGTATACCAGAAACGTCCAAGAGTATCCGTTGGTTTATCAACATTGTGATGCTCCATACCTTTGATTACGTGTACCGCATAACCTGCATCTAAGTGAGCAACAATTTCATGTTTATCACCATCAATGATTGCAATTTTACCTGCATCACGTTCAATAACTATAAAGAAGTTTTCCCAGTTACGATCATGCATTGGCTTAGTTGGATAATCTTTTGGATCAACATAAACTTTAGTACGTTCCTGCATTAGAGCAAGAGACATTTCAGGTGGCACAGGAGGAGTTAACTGAATATAAGTTGCCATCAATTTAATTTCATCTTTAGAAAAGATATCATTAAAGTTGTTCATTCCGCCTTCTGTTCCGTAAGTCAAAATCTTTTCAAGACGTTTTTGACCTAATTTTTTAGTGTTTTTTGGCTCTAGGTTTTTACCTGTTGCTCCCTTTCTTAAAACACCATGACAACCAGCACAACGTTGGAAGTATAGAGTTTTGGCTTTTTCAAAATCTGCTTCAGATAAAGAAGGTCCACCTGCAGTAGCAACGGACATCGGAGCAGAAAAAGCTACAGTTAAAGCAACTGCAGCACTTATTTTAGCTAATTTTATTAATTTCATTATGAGTATTATCCCCTTTAGAAGACAGTAAAAAAATAGTCACTACCTAACAACCCTGAACAGTTACAGAAATTTGTTGCATAATTGTTACAACGACATGTATTATTCAAATAAACCCCTATACAATACTCCTATACCCCTGTTTTTTACTTTGATTTAGATCAATATTTATAGAGTTTTTATTTTTATTTATTTTAAAAAAAGCTATAAGCACAATAAATATTTGTATTTATTAACAAATATCTTAACAAATGCATTTGATTGACTTAAATCAATGCTCAAATTTTAAAATATGCTAGTCTAGGCTGAATATTTGAATTAGAAACTAGATAGTAAAATAGATGTTTTTACACTTATTACAGAAAAGCCATAAACCACACTTTATTCCAGTATTTATAAGTACAGTTTTATTATTAGCTTTAATTAGTACTGTAGTTGCCGAAACCACAACTGAAGTTCTACCCGCTAGACAGCAGCAGTTGGAATATATGGTTCGACAAGATTGTGGCTCGTGTCATGGCATGACTTTAAAAGGTGGTTTGGGTCCACCATTACTGGCTGAACGCCTGGCTAAATTACCTGATCTCTATCTAATTGAAACCATAAAACATGGTCGCCCAGGAACAGCTATGCCTCCCTGGTTACCCATTTTAAGTGAAGCAGAAATTATATGGATAGTTGCCTGGTTAAAAAAAGGATGAGGAATTTGAGTAAGAAGAATACAAAATTGCACACAGCAATTAAAACATTGAGTTTATTTGCTCTATTATTTTCTTTTATATTAACAAATGCTTTTGCTGATTGTGATATTAATAAAGCTAAAGGTAGCGGAGATCTGGGTTTAATTATCGAACGTGCCAATGGTTCAATCTTAATTATTAATCATAGCCTTAGCAAAAACAGTCCTATTTTATGCCGTATTACCGGACTGGGTGATCTATCCCATGCTTCGGCAGTTTTTTCACGTGACCAGCGATACGCTTTTATTTTTGGTCGTGACGGAGGCTTAACCAAAGTAGACTTGTTATCAGGCACTATTGTTAAACGCGTTATGCAAGCGGGTAATTCTATTGGTGGAGCAATATCTCAGGATGGGAAATATGTAGCAGTTTCAAATTATGAACCTGGTGGAGTTAATATTTTTTCCAGTACCGATTTACAGCTCATTGCAAGTATTCCAGCTACATTTACCAATAAAAGTGGAATAAGCCAACAATCTAAAACAGTTGGCCTTGTAGATGCACCCAATAATCAATTACTTTTTGCATTATTTGATGCAGGTGAAATTTGGCAGATTAACTTAAATCCACTTAAGTTAGGAAATAATAACCAGCCCACTACCACAAAATATAAAAACATTGGTCTACAGCCTTATGATGCATTAATGAGTGATAATGGGCGATATTATATTGCGGGATTGTTTGGAGAAGATGGCCTTGCTTTATTAGACCTATGGTATCCGGAAAAAGGCGTACAACGTATATTAGACCACTATGGCAAGGGTAAGAAAAAATTACCCGTATACAAAATGCCTCATTTAGAAGGCTGGGCAATAGCTGGAGACAAAGCATTTTTACCTGCAGTAGGCCAGCATGAACTGTTAGTTGTAGACAGTAAGAGCTGGAAAGAAGTTAAGCGTATTAAGGTACATAGCCAGCCAGTATTTGCGATGGCCAGTCCGGATCAACGTCAGATTTGGGTTAATTTTGCTTTCCCTGACAATAATACCCTACAAGTAATTGATAGCAAAACACTTAAAATTATTAAAGAATTTACCCCTGGTAAAGGAATATTACATATGGAATTTACTCCTCGTGGAGAGCATGTATGGGTATCGGTAAGAGATAAAGATCAGGTGATTATTTATGATACCAACACATTAAAAGAAATCAGACGTATTGATGCACAAAAACCCAGTGGTATTTTCTTTAGTGTAAGAGCCGCTAAAATTGGTTTATAAGAGCAATTGCTTTACTAAGATAACAGGTTTATAAAACATGGTTAACTTATCTAAATTAGAAAAACATTTACTTAATGAATATCAGCGTGAAATGCCCATATCTGCTACGCCATATGCAGATATGGCTGAACAATTACAACAACTTGGCATTAAAACAACGGAACAACAGGTTATTAACTGTTTAGCTGATCTACAAAAGCGAGGCTTAATAAGCCGAGTTGGAGCAGTATTAAAACCTCAAAAAGTGGGAGCAAGTACACTTGCGGCTGTTGCGGCACCTGAGCATCGCATAGATGAAGTAGCACAAATAATTAGTAGTTTTTCACAGGTGAATCACAATTATTTACGCGAGCACAATTTCAATATCTGGTTTGTTGTTACTGCAGAAACAAATGAACAAGTATTACAGGTATTAAATGATATCGAAGAAAAAACAGCATTAAGTGTTCTTAATCTACCTATGGAAGAAGATTTCCATATTGATTTAGGTTTTCCACTTTGGTGTTAAAAAAATTAAGTTTTAAGAGTAATGAGGTTAAAGGGGGATAGATGCTAGATTTTATTGATAAACAATTGCTAACTGCAATACAGGGTGGATTGCCTTTAACAACCCATCCGTATAAAACTATTGCAACACAAATCAATCAGAGCGAAGCGATGGTTATTCAGCGTATTAAAATCTTACAAGAGAATGGTACTATCAAACGCTTGGGAGTGGTAGTTAAACACCGTGCATTAGGTTTTAAAGCAAATGCTATGGTGGTATGGAATATTCCTGATGCCCAGGTTAAAGAAATTGCCAAGTCTTTAGCGGCTTTTGAGTGCGTAACTCTTTGTTACCAAAGACCTCGTCGCTTACCTGATTGGTCATATAACCTATTTACTATGATTCATGGCAAAAACCGCGATTCTGTATTAGAACGCCTATCTAATATTATAGAAATTCTAGACTTACAAAATATTCCGTATAAGCCCCTGTTTAGTACCAAGCAGTTTAAACAACGTGGCGGACATTATTTTAAAAACAGTAAAGTATCTACATCCAGAGATAATGTAATAGGTTTTACCCAAAAACAAAAAAACACCATTACAACTGCCGTTAAAACGGAACAATCCAGCCCCTATCCTCCTTTTTTAAAACCACTATATGGGTAAAATGGCCTCTGCTGATACTATTTCCACTTTGGATAAAGTAGATAAGCAATTAATTAATAGCCTTCAGGGCGGTTTTCCCATTTGTGATAATCCCTATCAGCTGGTTGCCAACGAGCTGGGTATTAGTGAAACGGATCTTATCAGCCGATTAGGACGTTTACGCAGAGACCGAATTCTAAGCCGCTTTGGCCCCATGTATGATATTCAAAAACTGGGAGGGGCATTTAGCTTATGCACCATGCGAGTAGCAGAAAAAGACTTTACTAAAATCACTGAGTTAGTTAATAGCTATCCTGAAGTTGCCCACAACTATAAACGCAACCATGAATTTAATATGTGGTTTGTGCTTGCAACAGAAACTCCAGAGCAAATTCAACAATGCTGTGACAGGATTAGCGAAGAGAGTGGTATTAAAGTTTATAATATGCCCAAACTAAAAGAATTTTTTGTTGGACTTCATTTTACTCTATAAAAATTATTGTGACTACATAGGAGCATAACCCACTATGGATGTAATTGATCGCGCAATTATCCGTGCAACACAGTCTGGATTACCACTTGTTCCTCAACCTTATCATGCCATTGCGGACGAAATTAATGTCTGCGTAGATATTGTTAAACAACGAATGCAAATTATGTTAGACAGTGGACAAATCCGTCGTATTGGCGCGGTACCTAATCATTATAAAATTGGTTATAGTGCCAATGCTATGTCAGTATGGGATGTAGCAGATGAAAACATAGAAGAATTGGGGCAATTATTTGGCAAGCAGAATTATGTTAGTCATTGTTACGAGCGCCCACGTTTCTTACCCGAGTGGCCCTATAACCTTTTTGCAATGTTACATGCTAAGAATAAAGACCAGGTTAATAGCTATGCTAAAGAGCTGGAACAACTTTTAGGTGATAAATGCCGCCGATATGAGTTATTATTTAGTACTGAAATCTTAAAGAAAACTGGCTTACGCTTACTTAAGCAATAAAGCTATTAATTAAAAGAGAAATAATGTTTAGAATATCCCATTTTATGCAAGAAATTCTTGCTCCAAGTGCTATAAATCCCAAACACAATCCTCCAGGTCCAGTAGTTATATGGAACCTTATCAGACGTTGCAACCTGACCTGCAAGCATTGTTATTCCATCTCAGCAGACACCCATTTTAAAGGCGAGTTGGATACCCAGCAGGTATACTCGGTAATGGATGACTTAAAAGCCTATGGGGTTCCTGTTTTAATCCTTTCAGGTGGAGAACCGCTACTACGCGATGATATTTATGAACTCAGCAAACACGCCAAGGAAATGGGGTTTTATGTAGGCCTTTCTACCAATGGCACTTTAATCGATGAAAACAATATCGATAAAATTGCTGCAGTTGGTTATGACTATGTAGGCATTAGTATTGATGGAATAAAATCAACCCACGATGAATTCCGTCGTAAAGAAGGTGCTTTTGATGCCTCAATAAAAGGTATTCAGCTCTGTCATCAGCACGGTATTAAAATTGGCTTAAGATTTACTCTCACCCAGGACAATGCCCATGAGCTGCCGCAATTATTAGAATTAATGGAGCGAGAAAAGGTAGAAAAATTTTACCTCTCACACCTCAATTATGCTGGCAGAGGCAATAAAAATCGAGCCGATGATGTTTACCACAAGGCCACTCGCGAAGCTCTTGATTTATTGTTTGAGACTTGTTTAAGTGACTTAAAAAAAGGCATTAAACGCGAATTTGTAACAGGCAATAATGATGCCGACGGTGTTTATCTATATCACTGGACAAAAAAACATCACCCCGAACGCCTGGAACATATTAAACAATTACTGGTTCAGTGGGGCGGAAATTCTTCAGGAGTTAATATTTCCAATATTGATAATCTGGGCAATGTACACCCGGATACTATGTGGTGGAACTATAATTTAGGCAATGTTAAAGATCGCCCTTTCTCAGAAATATGGGAAGATCTCAGCGATCCTCTTATGGCGGGTCTAAAACAACACCCTCGCCCGGTACAAGGACGTTGTGGCAGTTGTAACTATTTAGACATGTGTAATGGCAATACCCGGGTTCGAGCATGGCAAACCACTAAGGATTTTTGGGCTGAAGATCCCGCTTGTTTTTTACTTGATAATGAAATACAAGGGAGCTAAATCAATGTCCAAATTACTTAATAAAAAGTTACTGGATAAAAAAATTTTACTGCTCTCTCTATTATTGTTTGGCTCGTACGCCCATGCTAATAAAACGCTATCAGAAACATATAATAAAGAAAAGACTGCATCTCTATTTCAGAAAAATTGTGCCAGTTGTCATGGTGAAGATCGCCTCGGTTTAATCGGCCCTCCACTTATCCCTACCAGTTTTAAACGACTAAAACCAAAGTCTGCTGCTATGGTGATAAAAAAAGGACGTTTATCAACCCAAATGCCTGCATTTGAAAAAATGCTCAGTGATAAGGATATCAACCATCTGGTAGAATTTATATTTAAACCGCTAGCTGTTTCTCCCAAATGGGATTTAGCGGATATAAAAAAATCACATAAGGTTTTTTATCCCAAAAACACACTCCCGGATACTCCCAGCTTTAAAGCAGATATGCAAAATTTATTTGTAGTAGTCGAGCTTGGCGATCACCACGTTACGGTATTAGATGGAGATAGCTTTAAAGCCATTACCCGTTTTAAAACACATAATGCACTGCATGGAGGCCCTAAATACTCCAGTGATGGTCGCTATGTATATTTTGCCTCTCGAGATGGCTGGGTAACAAAATACGATTTATACAATTTAAAAATTATAGCTGAAATACGGGTTGGAATTAATACCCGTAATGTAGCCGTATCGGCTGATAACAAATATGTAATAGTAGGCAACACCCTGCCACATACCGCTATAATACTCAATGCGGATAATTTATCCCCAATCAAATTAATTCCTATAATCAGCAAACAGGGCATATCTTCAAGAGTCAGTGCTGTATACACCGCAGCGCCAAGAAACAGTTTTATTCTGGCCTTAAAAGATATCCCCGAAGTCTGGGAAATTCCTTATATAGATAAACCTGTATTTGTACATGACTATCACTATGAACTACCTGAATATACAGGCCAGAAATTTTCTATTCGAAGACTTACACTGGATAACTATCTGGATGATTTTTTTCTAAGCCAGGACTATCGTTTTATTATTGGTACAGCACGCTCTTTGAGCATAAATACAGATAAAAAATCACGCTCAAAGCATAAAATATTGGGTGGACAAGTGATAGACCTGGTAATTGGTAAAAAAATTGCTGAATTGGATATAGCTGGAATGCCACATTTAAGTTCTGGAATTAGCTGGAAATATAAACCAACTGGAGTTGATCAAACCAGAGTATTAGCTATACCCAATATTAAAGATGGCAGTATCAGTATTTTTGATATGGCTAACTGGAAAAAAATCAAAACCATAAAAACCCTTGGACCTGGATTTTTTATGCGCAGTCATGCTAATTCCCAATATGCCTGGGTTGATGTATTTTTTGGTCCAGATAAGGACGCAATGCATATCATTGACAAGCAAAAACTGGAAATTGTTAAAACGCTTCGCCCAACACCAGGCAAAACCTCAGCACATGTTGAGTTTACTAAAAATGGTGATTTTGCTTTATTAAGTATCTGGGATAAAGATGGCGAGTTAATTATTTACAACGCTAAAACACTGAAAGAAGTGAAACGTCTTAAAATGAAAAAACCTTCGGGTAAATACAATGTTTATAATAAAACACATCTTGAAGAAGGTACCAGTCATTAATTGATAATTAGATGTTAGTATGATAATTTACCAGAAATGATAACAGCAATAAATTTAGGGGAAAAGAATGTTTAAAACATTAATTAGTTTTACCATGGCATTAGTTTTTGTATCAGGTATAGTGGCTGCAATACTTACCTTTATTAGCCTTGGCTTTACCTCACCAGTACCCTGGGTACTAATTATCGGTGTTGTGGCGATCCCTTTTATTTATAAAAAATATATCAGAGCTAACACACTGGCCTGGGATCCCTCCTATAGTGTTGGAGTTACCGCTCTGGATGATGATCATAAACATTTAATTCACCTCATTAATCAATTAGATTCTGCGGCAAACTATTATACTGGCAGTGAGTTTGAAGAGAAAGCCTTACAAGAAGTAGTGGACTATACCAAATACCATTTCGATAGAGAAGAGCAGCTTATGAAAGATAATGGTTATCCAGACTATGATAATCACCATAAGACTCATTTAAAGATGATTGAAAAGGTAAATCAAGTAGTAGAAGACTATAAAAAAAATCCAGACTATGCCATTAATGATACGGTAAAATTTCTACGTGACTGGTTAATTAACCATATATGTAAAACAGATAGGGAGTATATGGACTTTTTTAAATCAAAAGGAATTAGTTAAATCAAAAAAAATTAGTCAAAACAATGGAGAAAATTAGAACTGCTCAGTAGCGTAATCATTAAGCAGTTCTAATTAACTATATTTCTATTATTACTCAAGAAGTTCTTTTAAATCCGCAGTAGTTCGATGCATAGCATGGCATCGAGCACATATTTTTACCGCAAACGTCCCCAGGCTCATACGCGCCTTTTTATTATCCTTTTGTTGCAAAGCGGCTTTAAGATCAGCAAGCATACTATCTGAATTTTTAAAAATATAATCCTGCTGCTGTTTAGGTTGCTCATTAGCGGGATATTTATGACAATCTCCGCAGCCAGAAGACAACCGTTTTAACTGTAATTGTAATGGCTTGATAAAGTTTTCAGCCGTATTATAAAATTTATCATGTAAAGCAATTTTTAAACGATTTACTGTTTTAGATAAGTTATCCATTGCCTTACTATAAACCACTTTATGATTTACATCCTCAGTTGCTACTTTTATCTTATTGAAATCAGCACTACGATACATTAAACGAGTAATTGCCTGAAAATCTGAATGGCAATTATCACAACTATTTTCTAACTTCCTAATAATGACAGGAATATCATTATATTTTTGGCTATTAACTGCTAATTCTAATTGTTTGATCAGTTCCAGATCTAAAAATTTCTGCCATGGTTTTACCATTTCACCTATTTGCTGGTAATCTTTTTTAAACGATAAAAACCACTTATTTAAGTATTTATTTTGCTGTAGTTGGCTATATTCATTTATGGCTAATAACTCACGCCTTAATCTAAACATGGTATGCAACCATACTTGCCGTTTATTACTGGGTTTATACCAGTTTTTTATACTGGCAGGTGGTTTTTGTAGGGATATCATATTTTTTTCATTAATTCCCTCCTCCACAGCAGGATTAGCTAAAACACTATTAGCTAATAAGAGAGAGAAAGAAAAAAAACTACTAATAATTATTTTTTTTATATTCATAATCAACACTTCATAATAAAAAGAAAGAAATACTTAATAATAATGTGGTTATAACAATACCAAAATTTAACCAGCGAATCTTTTGAACCAGTGGCGTTTTAACAGGTTGACGCATATATGCAAGCAAACCTAACATAGAGACAACAAAAGTAATTTCACAAAAGAAAACTCTGATAATCGTATCTGCATTTTTCTCCACGCCCCAGCCCTGCATATAAACTAAAGTGGATAAAATTATTCCTATAGTGGCAATAAAAACAGGTAACCACGAAACATAAAACCAAATTTTTACTGTTTTTTCATTCATTTACTTAACCTATTTTTTAGCATCTATATAAAAAAGAAAAGAGATAATAATTTTATCAAACTATAGCTAGAGAGGATAGCAGCTATTTATTATTTTGATAAAAAATATTCTTGCCTGACATGTTTTTTTTTAATCAAACAAAATCTTTTGATTTACATCATATTAACGAATAGTTATACAGAGTATAATTGCACATAGCACTGTAACTTTTTTGTGTTATTTAATCCATTAAATCAGGAGAACCATGATGAGTGAAACCTTCACTAAAGCCATGGCGCGAAATATTTTTTACGGGGGAAGCATGTTCTTCTTCCTCTTATTGCTCGCGCTGACATTTGATACTATGGGGCAGTTGCCCAAACGTGACCATAGAGAAAATATTACCGAAGCCGTTGCTGCTGGTAAAACACTTTGGGATCAAAATAACTGCGTAGGTTGCCATACAATTTTAGGTGAGGGCGCATATTATGCACCTGAGCTTGGCAATGTATATAAACGTCTTGGCAATAGCAAGGCTCTACTTAAAATAAAAATTGCTAATCCTCCTCGTGAGCCTGGTAATCGTAGCATGCCTCAGTTTAATTTTAGTGATGAGCAACTTGAGAATCTTGCAGAATTCCTTAAATGGACCTCTGAGATTGACAACAACAACTGGCCACCAAATATCCAAGGCTAATAATAAAAGGAGCAACAAATGCAATATCAATCACAAGGCGTTGCAAAACTATATTTTATAGCTGCATTGGGTCTGTTTATAGGGCAGATTTTATTCGGTTTAATTATAGGCCTGCAATACGTCATGGGAGACTTCTTGTTTCCTGAAATCCCTTTTAATGTAGCCCGTATGGTACACACTAACCTGTTAATTGTCTGGTTATTATTTGGTTTTATGGGATCCGCATATTATCTGGTCCCTGAAGAATCTGAGCGTGAGTTATTTAGTCCTCTACTAGCAAAAGCGCTATTCTGGATATTTTTAGCCGCGGGTGTTTTAACTATCGTAGGTTACTTATTAGTACCTTATGCAGAGTTAGCAGCACTAACCATGGATGACCTGCTTCCTACTATGGGACGTGAGTTTTTAGAGCAACCCACTATTACTAAAATAGGCATCGTTATTGTTGCATTAGGTTTTGTCTTTAATGTTGGCATGACAGTTTTAACTGGTAGAAAAACAGTTATTTCTCTTGTTTTAATGATCGGTTTAGTAGGTTTAGCTGTATTCTTCCTATTCTCTTTCTACAATCCTGATAATCTGGTTATGGATAAGTTTTTCTGGTGGTGGGTTGTTCATATGTGGGTTGAAGGCGTATGGGAACTTATCATGGGTGCAATCCTGGCTTTTGTATTAATCAAAACTACGGGTGTTGACCGTGAAATTATTGAGAAATGGTTATATATCATTGTAGCAATGGCTCTGATTACCGGTATTATCGGTATGGGTCACCACTACTTCTGGATTGGTACACCTGAATATTGGCAGTGGTGGGGTTCTATCTTCTCTGCAATGGAGCCAATTCCTTTCTTTATGATGACTGTATTTGCTTTCACTATGGTGTTCAAACGTAAAAAAGAACATCCTAATAAAGCCGCTATGTTATGGGCTATGGGCACTGCAGTAATGGCATTCTTAGGCGCTGGTGTATGGGGATTCATGCATACTTTAGCTCCAGTTAACTACTATACACATGGTACGCAAATTACTGCTGCCCATGGTCACATGGCATTTTATGGTGCTTATGTAATGGTGGTATTAACTATGATGTCTTATTCATTACCCATCATGAATGGAACAGTTGCTAAAAACAAACGTGCTCAGGTTATGGAAATGTGGTCCTTTTGGTTAATGACTATCTCTATGGTATTTATTACTTTGTTCTTAACTGCAGCAGGTATTGTGCAAGTTTGGCTACAGAGAATGGGAGATGCACCATTAACATTTATCCAGACTCAGGCACAAGCGGCTCCTTTCTACTGGATGCGTGAAGTTACTGGAGTGTTCTTCCTGATTGGTTTAATCCTATTTGTTTACAGCTTTTTTATTAAAAGCGAAGAAGCAGCATAAATGAATAAATAACTAATTTCTGGTTATTTAAATAAGCTTTTAATATGAGTAACCAGAATTATTAGTTATTGTGTTAGCATTTAAAAAAGCCCCTGATACAGGGGCTTTTTTTATTAGCACATTTATATAACCTTAATTTAAAACATAGAATGAAACAAATTAAACACAAACTTCCACCTGGTGACCTTGCCGTTTGGATTTTTATTTATGCAGAATTATTAGTCTTTGCTATCTTTTTCCTGGGTTATGCTTTTGCTCGCCGTTTAGACGTAGATTTATTTAATCAATCCCAGCTCTTACTGGATCAACGTGCAGGCTTTGTAAATACTCTGGTACTTATTACCAGTAGTTGGTTTGTAGTACAAGCAGTCCATGCCATTAGACAAGTTGACCGAAAAAAAGCTGCACTGGTTTGCTCAAGATGGTTATTAGCCGCAGTAGCAATGGGCAGTGTTTTTCTTATTATTAAAATAATGGAATTTTCCGAAAAAATTTCACAGGGAATTAATTTAAGCACTAACACTTTTTATATGTTTTACCTCTCACTCACATTTTTTCATTTTTTACACGTTATCTTAGGAATGATTATCCTATTTGCAGTTTACCTGAAAGCAAAAAAAGGTGGTTACACATTGGGAGACCACAGAGGAGTTGAAACTGGAGCCTCATACTGGCATATGGTTGACTTATTATGGATTGTTTTATTTCCATTAGTTTATATAATACGCTAAGGTACTACTATGAATACTACACATAAAAACTACTCTGCAATAGTATGGCTATTTTTGGTATTTCTCACCCTCTTTGCTTTTTTACTGGGCTGGCTTGAATTGGTTAATCAGTTACTAGTTAGCCTGTTACTTTTTACCACCTATGTTAAAGGAAATCTGGTTATTGATTATTTTATGGAATTAAAACACGTGCAATTAAAATGGCGAATTATTCCCATCATATGGCTATTGGTAGTAATCTCTTTAATTGCTGTGGCATACTATAACCCCAAAATAGTCTAGTGATAAAATATGAAAGCAGTTATTATAATATTTAGTTTATTGGCTTCATTAAATATAGCAGCTCAACAATTCAAAAATATTGATGAAGCTCAAGAGGCCTTAGAAAAACGACTTATAGAAAAAAGTTACCAGCAAATTTGTAAACAACAAAAACAAACCAGCAGTGATTCGTTATACCCAGCATTATTCCAGCATGCAGACTCCCTTAAAGGAGATATCTCACGCATTTATTTTCTATGCGAAGCAGATTATGATTTACCATTAAACAGTAGACAACGACGTATCTTTCAAATATGGGATATAAAAGATCCTGTAAGCATTGTTGAGTGTAAGCGAGAAAAACACCGCAATAAACAACCCATTGGTGCAAATAGGTATGTTTATAACCGTTGCTAAGCAGAACCTGTATATACGAGTCTTTACCCCCTGTATTAACCAAAAAATATTTATTTCTAATAATACAGCATACAACTATAAAATATTAAACCTTAGGATAAGGAGCAATACGTGAGCGATCTTCCCTTTTATATCCCTCAACACAATGAAATAGAACTATTTGAATATGCATTTAAGTTCCAGATGCCTGTTTTAATTAAAGGCCCTACTGGCTGTGGTAAAACACGTTTTATCAGTTATATGGCTGCCAAATTAGATGTTAACCTGAACACCGTAGCATGTCATGATGATTTGATGGCTGCTGATTTAGTTGGCAGACATTTAATTGGTGATGGTGAAACTTATTGGAAGGATGGCCCCTTAACTCGCTCCGTACGTGAAGGCGGAATTTGTTATCTTGATGAAGTAGTTGAAGCCAGAAAAGACACTACCGTTGTATTACATCCATTATCGGATGACCGACGCATTCTCCCCATAGATCGCACCGGAGAAACATTACATGCCCCTGATAATTTTATGCTGGTAGTTTCTTATAACCCGGGTTATCAAAATTTATTAAAAGGTATGAAACCCAGTACCAGACAACGTTTTATTTCCATGAGTTTTGACTTTCCCAAACCAGAAATTGAACAACAAATTCTGGTCAAAGAAACAGGTATTGATGAATTAATGGCAAAACGTCTGGTTAATTTAGGCTTATCTTTAAGAGCCTTAAAAGACCACGATCTAGAGGAGGCGGCCTCAACCCGTTTACTCGTTTATGCAGCTAAACTCATTGTTAATGGTTTTGATACCGTTGAGGCTTGCAGGGCATCACTGGTAGAGCCATTAACCGATGATATTGAAACAGTAAAAGCACTTATGGATGTTGTAAGTGCCAGTTTTGGTCGATAAATGAAAGCCAGGCTATATAGTTCCAGCTTATAAATAAAGGTAAAATCCATGGAAGAACACGTAGGTATTCTTTGGCATCGTATGCTTGGCAACTTACTTAACAAAAAGTTAAATAAAGGCCAAACAGAACAGCATAGTCTTGCAGATAGACAAATTAAATTAGTAGATGTACAACATAAGATGGCAATTGTCTTTCGTACCATGGCCTGTAATGGCAGCTTACAATTAGAATCCTCCTTTGGCAGACAAGTAGATAACCATCGCTCTTTTTTGCAAAAACTGGCAGGCTCTAATCCTATTATTTATTCAGCCTGGATAGAAAATGATACACTTTATTTACCTGAACAAATCAGTTTATTTGCCACAGCTGAATTAAACCAATCACTTTACCTCTGGTTAACCGCCATGGCTGCAAGTGATTTTAAACACCCCTGCAATATTCTTAAAAATCAGCCAATTTATGAGAACTACTGGTTTGTACGTAATCAACAATTAACATTAATGACTCTGGAAGATTTTCCTGGCTTAACAACGTGTTATCAACAATTGCTAGAAGAAACACTAAAATCCCGCCCAGATACCAGCCAACTATCTCAACAAGAGCAACAACAAGAACAAACTATTGTTGCCGCGCTAAAATCACCTGGAAGTCAGGAATTATTAGCCTATTCACCCAAAGCACCCGCTCCAGTTGCACTATGGTTGATCCAGTCTATTAACCAGCTGGCTAATGAAGCGGAACAAAATGATGATGAAGGCAATGAAAATAGTGACCCGGATATTGAACTTGAAAGTACTGAAAACACCACTGAAAATAAGCGTAAGCAGGCGGAGCGGGTAAAAAATCCCGATGGTAGAAATGGACTTATTGCGGTAAGAATGGAAAATATTTTCAGTTGGGCTGAGTTTTTAAAAGTTGATCGCACCACCGATGACGATGAAGATCCGGAAGCTGGGAAAAAAGCAGAGGATATGGACCACCTCAGCCTGGCTAGAGATAAACAACGGGCTGCATCTAAAATCAATTTTAATCTGGACTTACCCGCAGCGGCCTATGACGATACCATTTTAAATGATGGTATTTTGTACCCTGAGTGGAATTATAAAAAATCCCAATTAATTGCAGATCAATGCAGTATTATTCCCATGCTTTCCTTAGATGCAGATGACTGCGAATTACCCCCACAATTATATAAACCTGCACGAAAGGTTAAGCGGGTTTTTGAAGCATTAGCCCCTGCTCGGCGATGGTTTAGAGGTGAGTTTGAAGGCAGTGAACTGGATCTAGATGCTTTTATTCAATTTAATAGCGACAGATTTAATAAACGGGCAAATTCGGAACAGGGTTTATATCGACAGTTTCGCCCGGGTAATCGTGACTTGGCCACCCTATTACTGGCAGATCTTTCTTTATCTACTGACTCTGCAATTAATAATGATGCAAAAATTATTGATGTTATCCGTGATAGTTTATTTTTATTTTCTGAAGCCTTAACACAAACGGGGGATCGCTATGCCCTCTACGGTTTTTCTTCCAGAAAAAAAGACCATGTACGCTTTAACCAGATAAAAACCTTTGATGAACCTTTAAATGCCAAAATCAGAGGGCGAATACAGGCCATAAAACCTGGCTATTACACTCGCTTAGGGGCTGCTATTCGACATGCGACCACCCTGCTTGAAAAAGAAATGGCTGAAAAAAAGATTTTACTTATTCTTACCGATGGCAAACCCAATGATTTAGATCATTATGAAGGACGTTATGGCATTGAAGATACCCGCCATGCGGTTATGGAAGCAAAGAGTAAAGGTCTGTATCCATTTTGTTTTACCGTTGATAGAGAAGGCAGCGATTACCTGCCACACCTGTTTGGGCCAAATGGATACACTATTATTCGCAAGCCTGAGGAATTACCTTCTAAGTTGCCCATGTTATATGCCGAATTAACTCAGCGTTAAAGATAAAAAAATAGGCTCTTCACAATATTGGATACTATCAAAATGCCCTACCAGATAAAAGCATTCATACATTCCATTTTTCCATTTCTGATTTACTTCCATTTCTGATTTACATTACATTGTACCTAACGTATGCACATACCCATATATTATTTGAGTTGAAAACTATAAATTTATTGCAAATCTTACCACACATAAATAAAAAAACAGAACATATGGATACCTTGCTCACATTTGATAATCCAGTTCATTCAATAATCCACTCAAAATTATCTCCAAATTTTAACTCAATATTTAATTAAGTAATCTAATACATGAGCATCTGATACTTTAACCTAGAAAACGCTGATTCGTATAATACTTGGTATTTAAGTATTCTGTTTTCTACAGAATAGTCTACTGCTATCTTAGCAGTCGATTAAATTAATTCAGTTAAGCAAAAGAATATAAAAACTGATTGTAACCAATTTTATAACTTGCTATTATTCTTACCGGGTATTACTTATTAGGGAATAACTATGCAAGCAACTTCTGTCACTAGTAAAGGGCAAATCACCATCCCAAAGCACATCAGACAAAAATTGGGGATTAGTAAAGGAAGTAAATTTGAAGCCATAATTGTGGATGATCACATCGAATTATACCCTAGCACTACTATTCATGATGTTTCTGCAAGTGGATTCGGTTTATTAACAAGTGAGCGCTCTGCCGTACCCACTGATTTTGATCCTGCTACGCTATTAAGCGATGTTTAATAAACAATGATCGGTCTTGATACTAATATACTTGCTCGCTATTACATTCAAGATAAATCAGATAGTGAAGCACAAAAACAACATAAACTTGCTAAAGAGGTCATCGAATCGGGCAAGCCACTAATGGTTTGTCTAACAGTTATACTTGAATTCGAATGGATAATGCGAGGATACTATCGTTTTAATACAACAGAAATTAGTTCTGTTTTTAACCATTTATTATCCTTATCTCATATTACAGTGCAAAACCGTACTATTGTCCATAAGGCACTTACAAACTTTGAAAATGGTTTTGATTTTGCTGATTCACTTCATCATGCAAGTTACAAGGAATGTGAACAAGTGGCTTCCTTTGATGATAAAAAATTTTCAAGAAGATGTAAACGCTTTGGCTTCATGCCTCCAGTTTTTATTCCAAAGTAAATGCAAATTTTATTTAGAAATGCAGTTCAATGGCCTCTGAGCCCTTAATGGCTTTTTCTTTAGCATCTTCAATTGACTTGCCTAAGGCTAATACCACCCCCATTCGGCGCTGGGTTTTGACTTTTGGCTTACCAAACAAACGGATTTGAGTATCTGGCTCTGCTAAGACTTGTTCCAGATTAGAAAATTCCAGTTGAGAGGAATCTCCATCGGCTAAAATAACACTGGAGGCACTACTGCCGTATTGAGTAATATTAGGTATAGGCAAACCTAAAATTGCTCTGGCATGTAAGGCAAATTGAGATAAATTCTGCGAAATTAAAGTGACTAAACCAGTATCATGAGGTCTGGGAGAGACTTCACTAAAATACACCTCATCCCCTTTAATAAATAATTCTACTCCAAAAATTCCCCAGCCACTTAAACTATCGGTAATAGTTTTAGCAATGTGAATAGACTGCTGTTTTGCTATATCACTCATTGCTTGTGGTTGCCAGGATTGGCGATAATCACCATTGATTTGTTTATGCCCAATAGGTTCGCAATAGCTGGTTCCCTGCTGATGACGAACTGTTAATAGTGTAATTTCATAATCAAATTCAACAAAACCTTCTACAATAACTTTACCTTCGCCAGTACGTCCACCCTGTTGAGCATAATCCCATGTTTTTTCAATATCTACTTCACTACGTATAGTACTTTGCCCTTTGCCTGAAGAGCTCATAATAGGTTTAACCACACAAGGAATACCAATTTCATCTATTGCTAATAGATACTCTTCTTTATTCTCTGCAAATTTAAAAGGAGAAGTTTTTATACCCAACTGCTCAGCTGCTAAGCGCCTGATCCCTTCTCGATTCATAGTCAAATTCACAGCCCGTGCATTGGGAATAATATTAAAACCCTCTTGTTCCAGCTCAAGCAGTGTTGCTGTTGCAATAGCTTCAATTTCTGGAACAATATAATGCGGCTTTTCAGCTTGAATGACTCGCCTAAGCTGATCGCCATCCAACATGTTGATTACATGGCTACGATGAGCTACCTGCATAGCTGGTGCATCAGCATAACGGTCGACTACAATAACTTCAAGCCCCATTCGTTGTAGCTCTATAACCACTTCTTTAGCTAATTCTCCACCACCTAGAAAAAGAACTTTGCTAGCGGTTGCGGATAAAGGAGTTCCAATTTTCATGATTTAATCCTATTTGTTATGCTATTTGTTATGCTATTTGTTATGCTCAGTTTATTATGCTATTTTATAGCATTTAATAATTAATATATGAAGTCAGTATATAGCTAAATATAAAATAATCAATTATATTAAATCAGCCAGAAATACCCAGCTTCAGTTTTAACCTTGTATATTAAAAATATACTAGTTCAAAGATAGTAACGATATAATAGTAAGCTACAAAAATTAAACATCAATTTTTAAAATATGCAATTAATAGGAAAAAGAATGAGTGATTTACCACATTGTCCCAGCTGTTCATCTCAATATACTTATAAAGATATGAATATGTACGTATGCCCAGAATGTGCACATGAATGGTCAAAACAGACTGAGCCAGAAACAACTAATATTCTGGTATTTAAGGATAGCAATGGAAATATACTTGAAGATGGGGATAGCATATCAGTAATTAAAGATCTAAAAGTTAAGGGTTCTTCAGCTACTATAAAGGTTGGAACAAAAGTTAAAAATATTCGTTTAGTAGAAGGGGATCATAATATTGATTGTAAAATTGATGGAATTGGTGCAATGAAGCTTAAATCTGAATTTGTTAAAAAAGTATAAACCAATACTAAAACACCCCAGACTACATAAGTCCAACATATAAATTCGGAACTGATTCAAAATAATAAAAAAATGGAAAAAAGTGCTCAAATACCATCAAATGAGGGTACTTAAAAAAAACACAGCATGATATGCTACACCCAAAAAAGTTGTAACATTTACATCCCTCTTCTAAGTTGTTCCATCGCTTACTATGGGGCAAAGAGATAAATATATGGGTATTAGCCAGAAAGACATTAAGCTACTATGGGGACGCTCTGGAAACAGGTGTGCTATTTGCAAACAGGAACTCAATGGAGATAAAGATACTCTGAGTTCAATTTTAAATCAAGGGGAACAGGCTCGTATAGTCGGTGCTAAAGAAGATGAAGCTCGAGGTAAAAGTCGGCTCAGCCAACAAGAGAGAAACAGTTACCATAATTTAATTCTACTCTGTCCTGCCGATCACTCAAACATAGACAATAATGTAGTAGAGTGGCCTATTGAAAAGCTACACCAAATAAAGTCTGAGCATGAATTATGGGTAATAGAAACACTAAGTGAAACAGTTGATCATGTAAAACTTGCTCATAATACTATACTTGCTGGTATTGTAGATCAGGCCGTTAACTTATGTAGTTTGGAGCAATGGCATGCCTGGACAAGCTATGCCATGTCATCCGATCCTCTCTGGCCCAAAGAGCTACCCAACAACATTTTTAAATTTAGACAAAAAGTCGTCGCTGCAATTTGGCCTCCAGAATTTGATGAATTAAAAAAAGCCACCATTACTTTTTCAGTATTAATCAATCGTGCTGCAAAAATATTTATGAAACACAGTGATTTACAAGGTGATACTTATTTCCCTTTTAAATTCTATAAACATGCTAAGAAAAACTCTAATTATAATAAAGATCTAAAACGTTATAAAAAATGGCAAAAAAGCTGTTTTTTATCTTTATATGAAGCAACTAAAGCAGCAAACTGGTTTGCCGATGTCGTTCGAAAACAGATTAACCCCATGTTTTTTGCTTTAGAAGGAAAATTTCTTATTGAAGAAGGCCCCAATAAGGATCTAATCTGGAGCACAAGATTACTTGAATTTACAGAAGAAGATAAAGCAAACTATCCAGAAAAATTATTTAAAATTTAACCCTTATTTACTACTGTTTTACTGGATTATTCCCTCCTGTTAATCAATATAGCATTGCAGTAGTCCCTCTAAATAGATATAAACTTGCAAGTTCAATCTAAATAAATAATCATATGTAGAACATAACTATATTCTCCTCATAAAAAGAGATTTAACTCATGATAGCTGTTATTTTTGAAGTATGGCCTGCACAAGGAAAAGTGGATGAATATTTAGACATCGCTGCTGAATTAAAAGCTCTGCTAGAGAATATCGATGGTTTTATCTCTATAGAACGCTTTTCAAGCCTGGTTGAAAAAGGAAAAATTTTGTCCCTTTCATTTTGGCGTGATGAAGAATCTATACAACAATGGCGAAATTTAGAAAACCACCGCCTGGCTCAAGAAAAAGGCCGTGGTGGAGTATTTAGCAACTATCGGCTAAGAGTTGCAGAGGTTAATCGAGACTATGGGATGGATAATAGAAAACAAGCACCCGATGATAGTAAACAACGACATAATAATTAATCACCTGCAAAGTAAGGATCAGACTCTAACCATCAAAAATCTCTACCAGGAAAAATTTAATCCTTTATTAACTAAAGCTGAAAGAATCAGTTATTACCAATCATCATTTGATTCCAGTCAACTAAACAATGATATTAAGCAATTAATAGAAGCTGAATCACTGCTATTAATATTTCCCACCGGTGGTTTGATAGAGTTTGTGACCAGGACATGTGTATAATCATGCAGCTAATTTAGGAGCAATTACCCCATGCCTGAATAATCTGCACAAAGTAATAGTAATACCACCTTAGGTTCACCATGGTGGGTAGACTACTTTATTTTATGGAGATCAGTTAAACGCATGTTAAAATATATAACAGCTCTTAATTAATGACCTGGAGAATGTTAAATTTATCAAAGCTGGTGCAGAAAAAATACCCTTAGCGGATCGATCCATTGATGTTGTTTTTATGTTTAAATCTTTTCATCATATCCCGATAGACCTAATGGGGATAGCCTTACATGAAATAAAAAGAATTTTAAAAGCAGATGGAATAGTTTATATTTCTGAACCCATTTTTGATGGAGATTTTAATCAAGTACTACGACTTTATTCACGATAAAGAGGAAGTTAGAGATGTTGCATACTGCAAAAAATAAATTAGAACTAAGGCATCAGAGCTAAACGAAAGCCTAGATTTTTACTACGTCCTTTCGGGCTAAATTTAAGCCGAAAGGCTGAGCGCATATAACCAGCACCATCATTCAAACTTCCTCCTCGAATAACACGATAAGGTCCATTTAAGGGACCTTTGGGGTCAATTACATCATCTATTGAATAGTTGCCAGCATATTTATCCTGAACCCACTCCCAAACATTCCCATGTACCTCATACAAACCCCATGCATTGGAAGGTAAACTACTTACTTTTACTAGTGCTGCACGATTTTTACCTTTTAGGCCATTAATATACGGGTGAGCACCATTATAATTCACTTGAGTAGTGTTAATATTGTCACCAAAAGTAAAAGCTGTCACTGTTCCAGCCCGAGCAGCATATTCCCACTCAGCTTCAGTTAGCAGGCGATAAAGACCCTCTCCACGCTGATTCATTTTAGCTATAAATTTCTGAACTTCATTCCAGCCAACACTTTCTACAGGACAATCCCCTCCGCATTGTGCAAAAAAAGAAGGGTTGTTATTCATCACCATCATCCACTGATCCTGAGTAATCGTAGTAACGCTTATATAAAACCCCTTAGTCAGGCTAACTTTGTGCTGTTGTTCATCACTACGTCGTTGAGGCTCTGACACAGGGCTACCCATCAAAAAACTTCCTGGATAGATATAATTGAATAACATTCCTAATCCATTACTAAATGACTTTTGGGGTATCTTGGCAAGAAATGATTTCATAGTCCCTACTTCTTTAATTCCACCCCATAACTTTTTGCTAAAGATATACACTAAACCATTACTGGTTGCTACATAAGTATCTATGGGAAAATAATGTCTAGCTACATATTTTTTACCATTAAAGAGAATATTATCCCATGATTTCACACGCTGATCGGAAGGAAATTTATCTGGGTAATTTTGCTCTGCCCAGTCCATTATTTTTTTAGAATCAGATAAATTATCCGAATACGCAGGAAGTGAAAAACAAACAAAAAATAAAATGACAATGAAGCAATACATAGCCTATGCCCCGTTTAATATGATTAAACTAGAGATTGATTTTATAAAAAAAAACCTAGTTTAGATTATTATGGATGTTATACCATTTTTATAATGGAATATGGAGGAATTTTGAATTTACTTGAAAAAGTAACTTATTAATTATACTGGTCGGGACAGAAAGATTCGAACTTTCGACCCCTAGCACCCCATGCTCTTTTTTAACTATATCACAGTGTAACACAAATTAACATTTAAAATGTATATAAGCCATGCTAAAATTAGCTTTAAGCTGTTTGTTATACCTTGTTATATAACTTTCTATTTCTTATAAATACACCTTAAAAGTTGACCCAGAGTTGACCCAGATTTTATTATGCTGCATATTAAAAAATTTACTGACGTTTATGTACGGAACTTAAAAAAAACAAGTATAAGATATGATATCACCGTTGGCAATGGATTTTGTTTAAGAGTCTCAATTACAGGTAAAAAATCTTGGGTATATTCTTATAAATTTAATGGGGAGTCAAAACGTTTTGCTTTAGGTCATTATCCATCTGTTGGAGTTGCTGAAGCACAAAAATTATTCTCTGATGCTTTCCAACTTAAAGATAAAGGTATTGATCCAAAACAACACGAAATTGATGCCAAACAAGCTATTTTAAAAGAGCAAAGTATCAATATTGAAACTATTGAGTGGTTGGCTAATGAATTTTACACTCGATACATTATTAAAAATAGAAAAGTACCTAAGCAGATAAAACAAATTATTGATGCTGATATTATTCCCTCTTGGGGTAGTTTAAAACTTGAAGAGATTACAACACGACAAATAACATTAGGTCTAGAAGAAATTGTAGATAGAGGTGCAAACGTACAAGCTAATAAAGTATTAAGTACCATGAAGCAAATGTTAAATTATGCCGTAAGTAAAGGAATAACTGAGCGAAACCCTGCATTACTTATCAAATCAAAAAATATTGGTGGTGATAAAAAGCCTCGTGATAGGGTTTTAACTATGGATGAAATTAAACTCGTTTGGAAGTGGTTAAGTAATCCTAAAAATAATAAGATACATCCTGCAACTATTTTAGCACTAAAAATACTTCTTCTTACGGGTGCAAGAACAAATGAAATAAGATTATCTGAATGGAAACAAATTAATTTTGATAATGCTCTTTGGACTATTCCTAAAGAAAAATATAAGACGGGTATTGTACATAAAGTGCATTTAACTCAATATATAAAGAAACATTTTTCTGATTTAAAGGCATTATCAAGTTGTGAGTATGTATTACCATCAAAAATAATAGTGTATTCAGATAATGGAACTCCAATTTATAAACCACTAACTGATAAAGCCCTCCCACGAGCAGTTAAAAGAATACAAGGTCTTATAACTAATGATGAAGGTGTAGTTCAAGATATTGCACCATGGACTCCTCATGATCTTAGGAGAACATTTAGGAGTCAAATGGGAGAAATATCAATATTGCCACATATTTTAGAAGCATGTTTAGGACATAAGCCTCCAATAATTCAGGCAACTTATTCTTACAATGAATATTTACCTGAACGTAAAGAGGCTCTAGAATTATGGTCTAAAAAAATTGAAGAGCTAGTCTCAACATCCAATACCAAAGAAGTAGATAAAGCCATCAAATAACTTAATAAAATTATATACTTCAGCTTATCTAAAAAACTGACTTTAGAGCTGCTATAGCTTTTTCTCTTTTTTTATCTTCCATATTTGCAAGATTCTTCAACTTCCATCTGACTGCAGGTAATTCTGCAATATGCGGCATATTAAAATATGACCAGTTCGGTTTTCCTGCTTTGAAATTTAATAAAAATTCTTTATCTTCATTTGTTAGTTTTTTACTTATTTCATTTACTAATTTAGGTAAAACTTGTTCTAAAGTCTCTACATCTATGTCAACAAATGTCATGCCTTTAAATTCGGCATCAAAACTTGCTTGAATTGACTTGATTCTAGGATTTAATAATTCAGCTATTGGCCTATTATGACTGATAAGATACACCAGAAATGCACGAAGAAGACTACGGCTAATTCCTTCATTATCCAATAAGAATTTAATATCAAATAAATCACGAGGATGTTGGCGATCTAGTGCAGCACACATTTTTCCTGCATACAAATCATCAAAGCTCAGCATAGACACTTCAGCAAAGCCAAATTGTTCCTCAACCATTGGACTAGTACGGTGAATTTCTGATTCATAAACAGAACCACGTAATACAGGATTAACTTCAATTTTTACAGTTGCATCACTTATTGTGATTACCAGCTTTAGAATCGACCCAATTTGTTCATTTTTTCTCATGGCAACGGTGCTAGTAGGAAATTTATGCTCAATTACTTTTGCTATTTGAACTAAATTTGAATTAATCTGAGACAGTGC
>JASFYQ010000020.1:0-9933 GCA_045047105.1 Pseudomonadota bacterium
AGGATTAGACAGAGGGGCAGGATTAGACAGAGGGGCAGGATTAGACAGAGGGGCAGGATTAGACAGAGGGGCAGGATTAGACAGAGGGGCAGGATTAGATTGAGAAGCTTGTTGATTGTTCATTATATTTTGCTGTAGCTATTCAGGTTTGAAAATGTGGTCTATAATAGCACATCACCTAACTACACATTAGCTACGAGTAAAAAAATATTCATGAATAGACCAATATACAAAGCACTATTTTTTATTTTGCTAATTGCTCTTCTGGCAAACTGCTCAGATTCCCCCAAACGTCCTGATAAAACTCGTCCAACTGAAACGGCTAAAGTAATAACCGATCCCGCAGAAAAAAGACGAAGCCAGGCTGAGCAAGAATTAACCACGGCAATGGCTAAAAAGCAGCCTGAAAAGAATATTTTATTACTGGGTCTGGTTGATTTTTTGTTGGAAAAGATACCAGAGTTAAATTTACCTGGCGAAAAAGAATATGCATTGATTGCAAATATACTAACAAAAGTGGAACAGGCTTTTTTAAGCAAACAACAAAATAACTACTATTTGCTTAGCCATGTAAAAGTGCTACTTTCACAGCAGCAATACCAACCAGCAGAAGTATTATTACAAGAATTTTATGACAATAATTCAATTGCACTGCACAACCTGCCTGCCAAGTTATTAATTGAGTACCATGATTTGCGAGCAATAGTTTTTAACCAGCTACAACAAAATTTATCTGCGGCTAAAGAACTGATAAAAGCGTATAGGCTGGTAAACCTCCACTTAACCGAAAAAAAAGAACAATACTTACTTAGAATTTGGGATATTATCAATCATTTCCAACTTTATCAGCTAGAGAACTATATAAGCTCTTTAGAGCAAGTTATTGATAATCAAGAAATTGATAATGAATACCTGCAATTCCAGCTCAGGGGCTGGTTACAATTAATGATCGAGGTAAAAAGCTATTCCCGACTCTATCAACTAAATCAACAACTTACTATTTGGGCAGAAGCTTACCCAGCTCATATGGCAAATCATAATTTTATTCAGGCACGCTTACAACAACGTTTTGAATTTTTGCTTGCCCCAAAACAAATTGCTCTATTATTACCAGGCAAAGGTCGCCTGGTAAAACCAGCTCAGGTTATTATTAATGGTTTTTTAGCTGCACATTTTCAGTCTGCAATTAATAATCAATTAATCTTACGAATTTATGATAGCTCAGAATATCCATCTATCTGGCCCAGTTATAAAAAAGCCCTGGCTGAAGGAGCCGAAGTAATTATTGGTCCCTTTGAGAAAAAACATATTATTGAACTCGCAGAAGGTGGAGATTTACCTGTACCTACTTTAACTTTAAATCACATTAGTACAGATAAACAAAATACCATTCCAGATAAGCTCTATCAATTTGCTCTAAATCCAGAAGATGAGGTAGCAATTATCACCCATCAGGCAAAAAAGCAAGGCCTGAATAATGCAGCCCTTATTACTCCTGATACAAAATGGGGCAAAAGGCTGGAACTTATGTTTTTAAAACAGTGGCAGAAGATGGGCGGTAAGATAGTAAGCTTACAAAATTACACACCCAAAACTTATGACTATGGAGAACCTATCCAACAACTATTACAATTGGATAAAAGCAATCAGCGCAGAATTGAGGTGCGTCAAGCGATTGGTCGTGACTTTGAGTTTACCCCCAGAAGAAGAAAGGATATTGATGTTATTTTTCTTGCCGCATTTCCCAAACAGGGCAAACAAATTCCTCTGCAAATCAGCTACTATCATGGGGCTGATATTCCCGTTTATGCCACATCACATATTATTGGAAAAGCATTTGATAAAAAAGCTAATAGTGATTTAAATGGTATAACCTATACCGATATGCCCTGGCTTATAGACAGCACTATAGCGGCCATCAGCCGCTCCAGCAAACAAAAATCAGCGGCCTATAAACGCTTATTTTCCTTTGGTGTAGACAGTTATAATATAATCCCATATTTATCTCTGATGGCCAATAATAGCTCGGAGCAATTTTCAGGTGAAACAGGCTTATTACATATTTCTGAATTGGGTTATATTAAAAGAAAAATGCCTATAGCAACTATTATAAATGGACAAGCGGTAGTTAATAATTAGTTAATAGTGGCAAATACTCAATATGTCACTTTCTAAAAAACAATTAGGCAATATAGGCGAAGAGAAAGCCTATCAATTTCTTACCCAGCAAGGACTAAAGTTAATTGAGAAAAATTTTTATAGCCGCTTTGGTGAAATTGATTTAATTATGCTTGAGAGCCTTCAGCCAAGTATTAAGTGGAATCCTCTGACCAATAAAGAAAATTGCCTGGTTTTTGTTGAGGTCCGTAGTAGAAAGAATATGGGCTTTGGCAGCGCTCTCGAATCCATAACCATCAGTAAGCAGCAAAAACTAAGAAAAACCGCTAACTTTTTCTTATTAAAAAATGTAAAATATAGCAAAATGACCGCCCGATTTGATGTGATAATAATCCCGCCTATAACAAGTGAAAAGCAAATCTACTGGTTAAAAAATGCATTTTAATACGCTTAAATACAAACAATATAAAACACGCTAAATTTTATCTAATATGAGCAATAGCCTAAATATTAGAGTAGCCAAACGCTTCTCTGACAAAACTAATCACCTGAATACAACAAAAGCTAAAATTGCTCTAGAGATAGTTGCAGGGGCAGAAAAAATTGTAGCAACATTACTCAGTGAAAATAAAGTTTTAATCTGTGGCAATGGCTCTACTCAGCTGCTCGCACAATATAGTGCATCAAAATTTATCAATCAGTTTGAAACATTACGCCCTGCTCTTCCGGCACTGGCTCTAAGCAGTGATTTTGGGCTAAACACAAGCAATGACTCTGATGAAATATTTTCTCGACAAATTCAGGCCTTAGGCCTGGAAAACGATATTTTATTAGTTTTTGTAGCCGAAGAACTCACTAATGATATAGTGCATGCTATAGAAACAGCGCATGAGCAACAAATGCAAATTATTTTAATTTGTGGAGAAACCAGCGAAGATATCAGTCCTTACCTTAATAGTGATGATTTAACTATTCAAATAGACTTAGGCAAACAAGCTCAGATTATGGAATTGCAATTACTTTGTATTCATTGTTTATGTGATTTAATTGATCATTTACTTTTTGGAACCCCTTGACTAGAGGCTAACAACATGGAAATAATAATGAAAAAAATTTACTTATTGGTACTTTTATTTAGCTTTATTTTACAAACAGGCTGCGCTGCTTTTGTTGTTGGAGCTGGGACTGCCGCCGCAGTAGCACATGATCACCGAACAGCTGGAGACATGCTGGAAGATGAAAATATTGAGTTTAAATATATCAATAAAATTTATCAAGATAAACACCTGTCAGAGAATGCACACATTAATGCCACATCATATAATGGTTGGATGCTATTAACAGGAGAAGCTCCAACTGAAGCAGATAGACAGACACTTTATAATTTAGCTGCTAATATTAAAAATGTAACACGGATTTTTAATGAAATAAGTATAAGTCAGCCCAGTTCCATAACAACACGTAGTAAGGATATTTATATTACCTCTAAAGTAAAAGCTCAACTTTTGGCAAATAAAAATACCGAAGCCTATCATGTAAAAGTAGTTACCGAGAATGGAGTAGTCTACCTTATGGGCTTAATTAACCAGGAACAAGCCGATGAAGTAATTAAAGTAATTCAGAAAATTTCTGGAGTACAACGAATTATTAAATTATTTGATTATTCTCAGCAGGCCACTCAATAATTTTTAGAGGTGATAATATGCTAAATAAAGAAGCGAGTTTAGCGTTTAAAGCTATATCGGGAATTGAGAAATTTTATACCGATCCAGGTGATTGTTATGTCTATGGTTATGATAATAGTCGCAGACAAGTATTACCTGATGCCGTCATTTTTCCCCAGACACACCAACATGTTGTTACCATCTGTGAAATTTGTAACCAATATAAGATCCCATTAACTGTGCGCGGTAGAGGTACAGCAACAACTGGAGCAACAGTACCCGTTGAAGCCGGGTTAGTGGTATCTATGGAACAGATGAATAAGGTAATATCCTTTCAACCTGAAAACCGACTAATTATTGTTGAGCCAGGTATAACTAATCAAGAAGTTCAGGAGCATGTAAAAGCTAAGGGCTTTTTTTGGGCTCCCGATCCTAGTAGCTCTGCTTTTTGTTCTGTAGGTGGCAATATAGCCTGTAATGCCGCAGGCCCCCGTGCAGTAAAATATGGAACAACCCGCGACCATATTTTAGGATTAACATCGGTAACGGGAGATGCAAAAACATTAGTCTGTGGAGTAAAAACCACCAAGGGTGTTGTAGGATATGATTTTACCCGTCTTATCACGGGGTCTGAAGGTACTCTGGCGATTATCACCCAGGCCACATTAAAGCTTTTACCACTACCTGAAACCAAACAAACCATTCAAGTTATTTTTGATTCTATAGCCAGTGCTACTCGGGCAATTACTGCCTTAATGTCTCAGCCGATTATCCCTTGTGCTTTAGAATTTATCGATAAAAATGCGATTAATATGATCCGCGATTATTCATCTGCTTACCTGCCAGAACAGGCTCAGGCTTTATTAATGATCGAAATTGATGGCAGTAAAGACTGTATTGATCAACAAGCCTTATGCATTGAAAAAACCGTTAAGCAATCAGGATGTCTGGAATATAAAGTTGCCCAGACAAAAGAAGAAATAAACGAGTTATGGAAAACCCGTAAAGCATTATCTCCTGCGCTGCGAAAAATAGCGCCTAAAAAAATCAATGAAGATATTGTTGTTCCCGTTGCCAATATTCCCACCCTCTTAGAACAAATTGAACAACTAGCACATAAATATGATATTGCTATCGTTAATTTTGGCCATGCCGGCAATGGCAATATTCATGTTAACCTCTTAACCAATCCCGATGATCCTGAAAAGTTAACTCAGGCTTACCAGTGCCTAGAAGATTTATTTAAATTAGTTCTTAAACTCGATGGCACGCTATCAGGCGAACATGGCATTGGCTTAGAGAAAAAAGACTATATCCACTGGGAATTAGGAGAAACTAACCTCCAGCTAATGAAGAGTATAAAGCAGCAATTTGACCCCAATAATATATTAAATCCTGGCAAAATTTAAGGTAAAATATCCATACTAACTATGAAAAATCCCTCAAATCAAAGTCATTGAAATATATCATTTATATAATAGACTAAAAATAATTTAAAATATTTTTTTATAGTACAGAAAACAGCCTGGGTAATCTTACTTTCAGGGTGTTTTCTGTTTAGGAATTGATTAAGCAATGCTCAATTATTTTGTTTTATTTCTATTGTTTTTTGTGGCTATTACTCTCTTTTATGGGATTATAGCTATTCATGACATTCCTTATGAAATTGCCAAACACAGAAACCATCCGCAAAAAGATGCTATCCATGTAGCGGGCTGGGTCAGCTTATTTACCTTACATGTTTTATGGCCCTTTTTATGGATCTGGGCAACTCTTTATAGAGAAGATAGAGGATGGGGTTTTCAACCAGAGGGCTTAGCAGAAAATAAATCCACTCAAGCACTGGAAAAACAATTATCAGAGCTACAAAATCGTTTTGATAAATTAGAACAAAGCCTGTCTACCCTAACAAGTAATAAATCAGATACCACCTTATCTAAAGAACTAAAAGGAGATAAGCGATCTGAGAAAAATGATGATGGACGCTTAAAAAGAGCAGCGGCTGCATTAGACTTTTACCTGAATAAAAACAACCCTCCCTATGTAACTCTGGTAGATGGCGGGGTAACCGACAACCTTGGCCTACGTAGTATTACCAATAGCATTAACTTATATGGTGGAGCAAAAAAAGTATATAAACGTACCTATAAAAATATAAAACCACCCAAACAGCTGGTTATAATTGTAGTTAATGCATCCACTAATAGCGAAACAGATATTGGTAAGAGTACCGCTCTACCCTCCATTAGAGATACTTTATCCGTTGTAACAGATATTCAGCTACATTTATATAATAGCGAAACCAATTCACTGCTGAAAGAGCAACTCAAAACATGGGCAAAAACCGTTTCCACCGAGGAACAACCTATAACGCCTTATTTTGTTGAACTGGATGTTACCGATATTCAAAACCCAGAAGATAAAATCTTTTTTAACCGTGTGCCCACCAGCTTTTCCATAGAGGAAAAACAGGCCGATCGATTAATTCAACTAGCCCGACGATTATTACGAGAAAATAAAGAATACCAGAGCTTATTATTGGAGCTGGGAGGAAGAATCTCAGCAAACTAACTTTTAGGGCATTATTATGAGGATATTGTTATGAAAATTATTTTTTTTACACTCTTATCACTATTATTTGTAGTGAGTTGTTCTGATGAAGGTTCTACCTCAACAAACAACAAATTACATGTTTTTTCTGATAAAAAACAGGCTTTAGATAAAGCTAAACAAGTAGAGCAGTTACTTCAGGCTAGCCATGAAAATAATAAAAACGCCATAGAAGAGCAGCTTAAATAATAAAGTTAATATGGGTCACAACAAAGGCTCAAAAAGCGGAAAAGCGATCATCAGAGTAAGTAAAAATACCGCTTAATTTATTTTATTCAGCTCAAAAATTTTATAATTGAGCATCAAATTTTAATAAATATATTGCATTTGTATGAGTTTTTAGTTTTTAATACGGCTGGTAAAATAGTTATTTTAAGGTTTTTAAAAAATGCTAAAGTCTAAAATTATTCATGTCACCCCTTATGAACAGAACTGTAACCTGATTTGGTGTGATAAAACTAATCAGGCTGCATTGCTTGATCCAGGTGGAGACGTCCACCTCTTATTAGATGCAATTGAACAAAATCAACTGGATTTAAAGCAAATCTGGCTCACACATGGGCATTTAGATCATATTGGTGGAGCAGCACAACTTAACGCCCAGAGAAACATAAAAATTTTAGGCCCCCATCAGGATGATGCATTCTTATTCAGTACGCTTCCAGAGCAAGCTCGAATGTTTAACTTTCCCATGGTTAATAGTTTTATCCCGGACCAGTGGTTAAATGAAGGGGATATTTTAACTCTTGGGGAAGAAACGCTAGAAATTTTGCACACACCAGGACACACACCAGGACATATTGTAATAGTCCATCATGCATCCAAATCAGTTTGGGTCGGTGATGTACTATTTAAACAGGCTATTGGCCGAACAGATTTTCCAAAAAGTAATTATACGGATTTAATTGCTTCCATAAAAACAAAATTATTTTCTCTTCCCAGTGACTATCAGTTTATTCCTGGTCATGGTCCGGGAGGTAGCTTAGCCGATGAAAAAAAATATAATCCATTTTTAAACCGATAAATATACAAATACAGCCCGCTCAAATTCAACTTTATAAAAATGCAGTAAACGCTTCTGAGAATATAGCCTTACTCCAAGAGAAAAAGAAGTTGCAAAATGCATACAGATTCAGTGGTATCACTAGCACAACAAATTGCGAGTATTCGTATAAATATAAATGTATAGACTGCCTGATTTAAATAACAGGTGACTTCACAATACCGGTATAAAATGCTTTTTCACATTTTATTTTTAATACCTTGGTTACCTGAGAGAGCAAAGAGACAATAGGGTTTACAACACTGCTTACTAATACATTCACCTTTTTTACTGTAGGAGCATCAATACGGCCTAAAACTTGCTCTTTATAAATTGAACAGCCCTGCTTATTCACTGTAGCCACTTCAAAACCTTCAAAGCGTTTAGTTTTGGAATTTATTTTTCCTTTCACTGCCAGCAGGTGTTTTGCTGAGGAAAAGGCCACATCAGCCATTGAAACTACACCACCTGCATAAGTTACTTCTGAATTAAGGTGATTTATTTTGCTAGTTCCCTGATGAGTCAGAGTATCTGCAAGCACTCGATAATCATTGCCTTTAGTGATTAGAATTCCTGCCGGACCCAATAAAGTAACCGCTGCAACGTCTAATAAACCCACTCTTTGCGAGTTTTCAAAATCTGTCAGCATTTTATCTATATCCAAACCTTTTATAGTTAAATCATGGGCAGAAACATGCACTTTACCTTTGACAATCGCTAGCCTGGATTTATCCAGTGTACCTGATATTGTCGTATTAAAAATAGCATGACCGTTTATTTTATTATTTAGATTGATTAAATCTGCAACAGCTTGAAGATTTAGCTTATCGGCAAGAATTTTAAACTTCCATTGGGGTATTTTTTTGTCTAAATTAAGCAAACCATCTGCTGTTATTATTGCTCCCATACTCTTAAACGAAAATACAGATAGCTCAATATTCTTTTGTTTGCCGATTAAAGATAACTTAAGATCTGTAAAGCCTAGCTTTTTATTGGATATATTATCAATAGAAACATTGATATTTGCTTGCTGTGCAATTTTTTTTAAAAACACATGAGACATAATATCTACTACTTTAGCATTATGCATCACAGGTAGCTTTTTTAGCTGCAAACTTAGCTTTTTAAATACATAGTTATCTTTAGCTTTTACATTTAACTGTATACTTTTACTATTAATAGTCATGGAGTTAAGAATTAAATCATCTAAAACATATTTATTTTTTTCATATATATTTATATCCTGCACAGCAATAAAAGCTTGCTCTAGATTAAGCTGATATTGTTCATTATCAAACCTTAAGCCTGGGAACTTAAACT
Organism: Pseudomonadota bacterium; assembly: GCA_045047105.1. Lineage (GTDB taxonomy): Bacteria > Pseudomonadota > Gammaproteobacteria > GRL18 > GRL18 > JADGAU01. The sequence goes on from JASFYQ010000020.1 coordinate 8,755, forward strand.
CAATAAATTCTATTCTTATTTGCTCTGGCTGTGTCCAGAGGGGCTCTAAAGTACCAGCAGGAGTTGGGTAGTGCATTTTTAACTTAAGTTTTCCCAAAGCATCAAAGGCTATATTCTCAGAAGCGTTTACTGTATTTTTATATAATAGACTAAAGGCAATTTTATCCGCTAAAAGATCACCCTTTTGGTCTTTAAAATTCAGCGATAAATTAGCAATCTGGTAGTGGTTTATTCGTGCTTTTTTAATAGCTATTTTGCCTGAATAATTATAATTTAGCACAACCCTGGGATCATCAATCACCAGGCTTGAGTTTTCTATAATAGGCAGCAGAGAGATGGATAAATCTAGATCATTAATAGCAAGAGTCTGCGATTCAAGCTTATCACTATAATTAAACTGCTGAATAAGCAGATGAATATTTTCAATAGAGAGCTGGCTTAAAAATAGCTTTTCAGCTGTTCCAGCAGGAGCTGATTTATTGTGTTTATTAGTTTCGTTTAGCGAACTTAAAAAATTAAGCTGCCCCTTTTTATCTCTGGATAGATTTAACTGTTTAAGTTTAAGTTCAACCGAATTAACTTTTGGCTCTCTGGCATATAAAGAGCGCAGATCAACTCCTAGAGTTAATGAATCAATATCTGCTATCAATGATTTTTTGTTAGATAACTTAATATTTCCTACTTTAAATTTAAGACCAGACCATAGGCTTAAACTCATCTCACTATTAATCTCAAGCTGAAGTCCTGTCTCTTGCTTAACTAATTGTGTGATTTTATCTTTATACTGGTTTATGTCTACAAATACGGTAACACTAATAATAATAATTAAGCTTAATGCCACTAATATAAAAACCAGTATTAAGAATTTTTTAAATAAGCTGCTCATTGTTAATTTCTCTATTTTATGTCAGATAAAATATTTGCTGTAGTGTAACAGCATAAGTATATAATTAATTAACATCTATTTTTTTTAAAGTTTAATCTACATTTTTTTATAAAAACCTCCGTAAAACTACTTATAGATAGCACGTATTATTGCGAATATCAATTAGATAACCGCCTCCTTATACTATAGTGGATCCCAAGATACAGGTACTGCGGTATTTGGTAATCCAGCAACTCTAAGCCAGTTTAAAGGAACTCAATTTATGTTAGGTGGTATCTTCTACAAACCTAATG
>JASFYQ010000021.1:0-14022 GCA_045047105.1 Pseudomonadota bacterium
TGGTCTGGACCTTTTGCTGCAATTGGCGTTAATTTGCTTCATGCTTAAACTTAGAATTAGCAGCCATTAAGGGTAAAATAAAATCATTCATGGCTTCATCTAGACGTACTAACTCAAAATTAAAACCAATTTTTTTTGCTTGGATACGTAACTCATCTAATGATGAATATGTCGACTTATCAATCATTCCCTGTCCTAGTAACGCTAATGTCCTAGCACGTTTAATAATAAAATCACTCTGTGGAAGAGGTTCTTTTTGGGTATAGCTTTGTAGGGAATCTGCATATTTCTTAGCCATTATCCAATTTTTATTTTGAAGTTCAACCTCCATTGCACTGCGGTAAAAATAAAAATAGTTATGACTAACGCAATCACCATTGAGTAATAATTCAGCTTGTTTTAAATATTCTTGTTTTTCAGAATAATTATCTGTAATTTCTGCAAAAATACCATAAACAGCAGGACCTGAAAAGCTCATACCGTTTTGATGGCAACTTGCAACAGCTTGCTTTAAATAGCTTAATGCCTTAGATTTATTTCCTCGTCGAAATTCTATTTGTCCCAATTTAGCATAAATTAAACCATCTCTAAATTGTGTATTTATATTTTTTTCTAATATAAATTGTTTATGGCACTCCTGCTCTGCCAAATCATACTCTTTATTCTCAAGATAAGCTTCACAGAGAATACCACTATTAATAATATTAGGACGATGATAATTAATAGATTCAGCCATTTTTGCAGCTTTTTTAGCAACATCAATTACTTTATCAAATTCATTCAAGTACCAAAGAGTGTAGGCATACATTGATAAATTGGCTACTTCAATCCGATGGTATCCATGCTTTGCGCTAAGTTCAATACAAGACTTAAAGTATTGATTAGCTGTTTTCATCATACCTTTCATATAATAAGCATCTCCCATCCCACCAAGAGCATTACATTCAAGTTCTGTTAACTTACTGATACGAGCATATTTAAGTGATTGCTCATGACAATTAACAACATTATCAACCTGCCCAAGTGAAAAATAAAGATTGCCTCGCAGATGGTGTAACTTAGCTTGCTCTGGAGTAAGTGAATGATTAATGATTAGTTTTTCAGATTGCTCTAATAGTTCAAGTGCTTTTTCATATTCACCAATAACTTCAAAAGCTACAACTAGACCAAGCATTGATTCTACACGAGCAGAAACATCATTAGAAAATTCTATAATATTTTGATAGATAGCAATTGCTTCAGTTGTATCACCTATTTCTAAAAGCGTTTGTCCTTGCAGGCAGCTTAAAGTTGTTTTTAAAGAGACATCACCTACTAATTCTAAACCACGATGAATTAATTTTATTGCTTGTTGATAATGAGATTTTGATATTCTTATTTTTGCAGATTCATAATAATATCTTGCTGCATGTTCATCATTTGCACGATCAAAGTTTTCAGCACAGCGTTCAATGTCTTTGTCTATAAACCATTTTCCAACCTGTGAATGAAATACTCGGCGCTTAGCTTTTAACATTGAGTTATAAACACCTTGTTGAATAAGAGCATGAGTAAACAAATAGCTATTGCCCTCTGCTTTTATGAGCTGGTGTTTAAGTAATGTGGTACACTGATAACCAGGCTTATTCGTTAAGTAATTCAATAGATCCATGTTAAATTTTTGACCTATTATTGATGCTGCTTGTAAGGCTATTTTATTTATAGGATCAAGGCGGTCTATCCGAGCTTGGATCAAACTTTGTATTGAACTCGGTATTTGTTCATCTTCACTTTCTTGAGCGCTTAATAATAACTGCTCTAAGAATAGAGGATTACCTTCAGCCCTTTCTATACATTTTATAGCTATTTTATTAGTAAGTTCATAGCAGTCTGATGCCATTAAAATTGCTTCGTCCTTTTTTAGCGGAAACAATTCAATAATAGTATGGAAGTTAGAGTCATTTTTTTTCCAAAATTGGCTTAATTTATCGCCATCTTTTCGTGTAGAGACAATCAGTATTATTGCAGAGTTTATGATCTTTTTTGATAGAACTTTAATATACTCAATAAGAGTTGGATCTGCCCAATGAGCATCTTCTATAACTAGGGTTAAAGGACTTACTTTTGATTTATTAATAATTAATTCGCAGAGTGTTTCATGCGTGCCTTGAATACGTGTTTCATTATCCATTGCGTTATAGAGTATTGCTAATTCTTTGGGTAATTTAACTCCTAACATGTCGTAAAGGAAACATCTATTTTCAATAGATAGTAGCTTCATATTAATAATTTTATCTATATTTTTGCCTTCAATATTATCAATAGATTGAAATAAGAGCTGCTTTAAAACTGATTGAATAGCATTTTGATTTTTTTCTATACCAAAATCTAGAATAAGTCCCTTATTACAAGATATTCCATACTGTTTTGATATTTTACAAAACTCTTCTATTATTCTTGACTTACCTAGTCCTGCATTTGCTTTAATGAGAATAGCTGCTCCCATATTTTTACTCACACTCAACTCAAGCAAACATTTAAATTTTTTGACTTCTGCTTCACGACCTATTAACAATTTATGATTTTTAACAATAGTATGTTGCTCTCTCAAAATTTTATATGGAATTATAGGCTTAGTTTTACCTTTCATTGATACAGCAGGCAAAGCAATTGTTTCAAAATGATTCTTAATCAAATGATGAGTATCTGGGCTTACAAGAATTTCATTATTTTCTGCTTGAGAAAGTAAACGAGCGCCTGTATTAACAGTGTCACCCGTTAAACCAAATCTTCCATCACGGTTATCTTCAATATGGGTAACAATTAAGCCTGTGTTAATTCCCGTATGCATACTGAGTGGAATATCAAACTGCTTTTGCCATTTAAAGCTTAAATTTTTAACAAATTCATGGAGTATTAATATTGCTCTAATTGCCCTGATAGGATCATCTTCACGACAGATAGGAATACCAAAAAGTATAACCACCTCATCACCAATAAATTGATTTACAATACCTCCTTGGCTTTCAATAATGCGAATTGCCGCAGATTTTATTTTACTCATCATTTGTTGAATATCTTCTGGATCAAGTTGTTCACTCATCTTGGTATAACCACTTAAATCAGAAAAAGCTATAGTTGCTTGCCTGCGTTCACCTTCATAGCTTTTTGTTTCTGTTTTAATTGGAGATTTATAATTTTTAGTTTGCTCTCTTAATTTACATCCGCATCCACCACAAAATTTATTGTTTGCTTGGTTATAAAAGTTACATGAGAGGCATTTTATTTCTAATTGTTCACCGCATTGAGCACAAAACTTATATTCAGTTGGATTATGACTTTCACATTTCTTGCATTGCATTAGATTTACCTTTTATAAAGTTCTGTTTTTTTTAATAGTGATATGAAGTTAAATACTTATTTTCAAGAAAATAAAAGTTGTTGCAATAACTATAATAGCTATGGGCATCCAGCGCGCCGAGCTAAATTGGTAAGAAATTGGAGGTGCAAATCCTCTATCTGGTAAGGATTTGCTATCTGCCAGAACTCCTAGTCATGGGCAGTTGTCCGTAAGGGCAATGGTTAAGTGTTGATAGGGGGATGTATAGGCTCAGTATCCCCGATGCTAGGTTAGTTGTAAATTAAGTTTGAGTCAGAACAGTAAATATACTTAAAATAGCTTACTTCTTTAAGGCTCTTTTTAACTCCTGTTTTAACAGAGCCAGCTCATTATTTTTTTGTTGGGCTGTTTTTCGCCAAAATAAATCTGCTGTTTTGTCTTCAAAAATTGCCCAATCGTATTTAGTATCTTGAAAAATATGAATATTCATTTAGTTATTTTCCTGATTTTCAATTGCTGAGAGGTGCATATATTCTTCGTCCAAAGGTAAATAAGCAGCTAATAACGCTACACTATCTACAAGCAGTTTAGCTTTTTACACTTATCCAGATCAAAACTGAGCAACATGCCGCCAGATTCTACTAATTTTCCATTCGAGCGATCTATTTTTAAATAAGCAATATTGCCATTTTGTAACTGCTCTCTAGTAACCGTTTTGAAGTAGTTTCTAAAAAAATCTCACCAATAGGGAGAAAATACAAAATTTTAAAATTAAAACCATAACCGATTAATTATAGTACATAATGGTGAGAAAAAAATGAGGAAAAAAGCTAAGCCATATAATTTCTGCGTAAATATTACTTTAGGCATTATTATTTTAAAAAGGCTAAAAAATAATACCTGCTCAAAGGTTTTTTAAGTCTATAATATTGTAGATTTTGTATTACTGAAAAAAATTAATTTATGCTAAACTTTCGTATAATTTCTATATATCCATAATAATTTCAGGTAATTCTAAACCATGGTTCATTCCCATGGTTTAGACTTAAATATAACAATAGGGGAAAATGAAATGACAAAGCTAAATACAAACAAATGGGTTTATTCTTTTGTTGACGGAAATGGAAAAGATAAGCAGCTCTTAGGTGGAAAAGGTGCAAATTTATGTGAGATGACTCAGATGGGATTAAATGTGCCAGCTGGTTTTGTTATATCTACTCAAGCATGTCTCTCTTACCTTGATTCAAAGCAGGAAATTTTGCCAGATGATTTAATTAAACAAGTTAAAAAGAATTTATCGAATATTGAAAAACAGAGCAATAAAAAATTTGGCAGTATGGATAATCCTCTACTCGTTTCGGTACGTTCAGGCTCTGCTATGTCAATGCCAGGAATGATGGATACTATTTTAAATTTAGGTCTTAATTCAAAAACTATTAAGGGGTTAATTAAACAATCGGGTGATGCCCGTTTTGCCTATGATACTTATCGACGTTTTATTCAATTATTTGGAAAAGTTGCCTTAGATATTGATGATGAATTTTTTGATAAGGTTTTTAATCAGATAAAATCAGAGCATTATGTAAAAAATGATATGGATCTGAACGAGCAGTCACTAAGTGATGTCTGTCAGGCTTTTTTACAAATTGTAAAACAACAAAGTGGCAGAGTTTTTCCAGAAGACCCTTATGAACAGATAGAAATAGCGATTAAGGCTGTTTTTAAATCCTGGAATGGTAAACGTGCTGTGGATTACCGGCGTGAATTTAAAATAACCAAAGAGCAGGCTAATGGTACGGCGGTTAATATTGTTACGATGGTTTTTGGAAACCTGGGAAATGATTGTGCAACAGGTGTTGGTTTTACACGCAACCCGGGCACAGGAGAGAATAGTTTATTTGGTGAATACTTAATTAATGCACAGGGTGAAGACGTGGTGGCAGGTATTAGAACACCTAAGCCACTTGAACGCCTGGCAGACGAAATGCCAGCTATGCACCAGCAACTAATAGAGCTGCGTAATCGACTGGAATCTCACTACCATGAAGTACAGGATTTTGAGTTTACTATTGAGCAGGGGTGTTTATTCTGTTTGCAAACACGTAATGGCAAAATGAATGCCACTGCAATGGTAAGAACTTCAATAGAAATGGAAAGAGAGGGGCTAATAAATAAAACCCAGGCTTTATTGCGTATTGAGCCTGGATATCTGGAGCAAATGTTATACCCGCGTATTGATCCCGCTAAAACATTCCATGTTTTGGCTCAAGGCTTACCTGCCTCACCAGGTGCTGCTTTTGGGCAGGCGGTATTTGATGCCGATCGTGCTGAGCAAGTGGGAAAAACAGGAACCAAGGTTATTCTTATTCGAGAGGAAACCAAACCCGAAGATATTCATGGTTTTTTTGCATCCGAAGGTATTTTAACCAGCCGCGGAGGTAAAACATCTCATGCTGCAGTGGTTGCCAGAGGCATGGGTAAACCCTGCGTTGCAGGAGCAGAAGGAATACAGGTTGATGTGCAGGCAAGACATGCTCAGGTTGGAGATGTATTAATTAAGGAAGGAGATATTATTAGTATTGATGGAACCTCTGGTAATTTATATTTAGGCGAAATAGCCATGATTGAAGCAGATTTTTCTGCTGAATTAAATACCCTGTTAGGTTGGGCTGATGAAGTAGCCAAACTTGATGTAATGGCGAATGCTGATACCGCAGCAGATGCATCTAGAGCACTAAAATATGGAGCTATGGGCATTGGTTTATGCCGAACAGAACGCATGTTTAATGATGTTGAACGTCTGCCCATGGTAATCGAAATGATTGTTGCCGAAACCAGGGAGCAACGCCAAATTGCTCTGGATAAACTATTACCCATTCAGCGTGCTGATTTTAAGGCTTTATTTGAAGTTATGTCACCATTGCCAGTTACTATTCGCTTGCTTGACCCACCTATTCATGAGTTCTTGCCTAATGAAAAACAATTGGAAAAAGAATTAGCTGAACTGGAGCAATTAAGAGCAACGGTTACGGGTTTAACCGTATTACAGAATTCTATGAATCTGTTTTCAAAATCTAGTCTTAAAGCAATGGATCGCCGTATTCCTGAATTTATGGATGTGGGTCTGGTTGAGGTAACCATTGAGAAAAAGCAGCAAATGCTGAAAAAAGTACGTAATTTATATGAAACTAATCCTATGCTGGGGCATCGTGGTGTTCGACTGGGAATTACTTTTCCTGAAATCTATTCCATGCAAATCAGAGCTATTTTAGAAGCTGCTGCTGATTGTGTAAGCAGAGGATTAGATGTTGAACCGCATATTATGATCCCTCAGGTCTGTACCATTAAAGAGTTATTATATGTAAAAGAATTTGTTAATACCATCAGTGCTGATGTAGAAAAACAATATGGGCATAGCGTTCCATTTAAATTTGGTTCTATGTTAGAAGTTGTTAGAGCCTGTTTACAAGCAGAAGACCTGGCAAAAGAAGCAGAGTTTTTCTCCTTTGGAACAAATGATTTAAGTCAGGCAACCTTTTCCTTCTCTCGTGAAGATGCTGAAAATAAATTTTTACCCATGTATAACGAACGTGGTATTTTACAGGATAACCCATTTGAAGTATTGGATACGCAGGGAGTGGGCAAATTAATGCAATTAGCGGTTGAGTGGGGCAGAAAAACCCGTAAAGATATGAACATTGGTATTTGCGGAGAACATGGTGGTCATCCCTCCTCTATTAATTTCTGCCATAAAATAAATCTGGATTATGTATCCTGTTCTCCCCCCAGAATACCTGTAGCAAGATTAGCCGCAGCACATGCAAGTTTAAAAGAATAATTGTTTTATTTTTAACTATTGACTTGGGGTAGAAATACCCCCAGTTTTATTTTTTTTCAGGTAAAAAATGAGGGATCTGTTTTTTTACCAGTTGGAAGAGTTGTTCTAATTCCTGGTTTCTATTGGACTGCGCTCGCCAGGCAAAACCTATTTCACGAAAGTTGTTTTTTTTATCGGCTAATGGGCTAATTTTTACATCAGTATTATTTAAAATCCCTGCTGAAATTGCCATTTCGGGTAAAAATGTTACTCCCAGATCATTATTTACCATTTGTACCAGAGTATGCAAACTGGTGGCAGCAAAGGAGTTTATTTTTTCTGTGCGTTCAAGGTGGCAGGCGGATAAGGCATGCTCTCTCATACAATGCCCATCTTCAAGCAATAATAGGCTATTATCACTTAAATCTGAATAATCATCACTGAGTGCTTGGGTGTTTAATTGGGAGTCCTGATGATAAGCAAAATAAAACCGATCTTGGTAAAAACTTTTCATTACCAGACCTGTGGCAGGATAGGGTAGGGCTAATAGCACCAGATCTAATTCTCCCTCTTTTAATTGTTGTAATACCGAATCACTTTGCCCTTCGCGGACAAATAATTTTAAATCAGGGAATTCTTGCTTAATCATCATTAAAATTTGCGGGATTAAAAAGGGGGCAATAGTGGGAATGACCCCTAATTTTAAGGTTCCAGCAAAGGGTTGTGCATAATAATGAACCTGCTCCGCAAGCTCTTTTACACTTAATAAAATCTGTTGAGCCTGGCGAACTACCTCTTGTGCCAGAGGAGTGAAAAGGATTTTTTTATTATCTCTTTCAATTAATCGTACTCCCAGAATATTCTCTAAAGAAGCAATACCACTGCTGAGCGTAGACTGGCTTACAAAACAGGCCTTGGCCGCTTCACCAAAATGTTGATATTTGTGAACATTGACTAGATAATAAAGATGTTTCAGGCTGGGTAATCGCATTATACTGCCTTAAATTAGCGTTAATCGGTTTTTTCTATTATAACAATCGAATCAATCTGTTTTATTAATTCTATCAGGAGCATTAAACTACTTCCAGCAATTAAGCAAAACAACTCAATTTAAATTAATGGAGAAATATAGCATGTTAGAGAATCGTGAAGGTCAAAACATACCAGCAGTTACTTTTAAAACTCGTCAGGATAGTGAGTGGGCTTATGTTAATAGCAGTGACTTGTTTGATAATAAAAAAGTAGTCGTTTTTGCTTTACCAGGAGCATTTACTCCTACCTGTTCATCTAGTCATTTACCTCGTTATAATGAGTTATTCCCCGTTTTTAAGGAAAATGGTATTGATGCAATCTATTGTTTATCGGTAAATGATACCTTTGTTATGAATGCATGGCAGGATGATCAGAGTGCTGAAAATATTACTATGCTACCTGATGGAAATGGTGAGTTTAGTAAAGGAATGGGCATGTTGGTTAGCAAGGAAGATCTAGGCTTTGGTGATCGTTCATGGAGATACGCTATGATTGTTAATAATGGCGTAATTGAAAAAATGTTTATTGAACCTGAGGTTGATGGCGACCCGTTTGGCGTTTCTGATGCAGATACGGTGCTAAAATCAATAAACCCAGATGCAAAAGCTTTACCAACAGTGACTATTATCAGCCGTAAAGGTTGTCCTCATTGTACTCGTGCTAAGGAGCTTTTAACTGCAAAGAATCTTCCATACGAAGAAATTGAGTTAAACCAGTCGATTACTAATAGCTCATTAACTGCATTAAGTGGAGCGCACACAACACCACAGATCTTTATGGATGGTAAGTTAATTGGTGGAGCAGATGAGCTGGAAGCTTATTTTAGCTAAGGCTTTTGTTAGCTAAAGGCTTTTGTTTATAGCCTAATGCAAAAAGCTGCTGGTTTAAAATTGTGGTGTTATTTTTAGAGGTAACACCACATTCTATTTTTAAAATTTTACTGAAGCTATACTGCCGAGTAGCTTAAATTTTATCAACAGGATTTCCTTTTTTAATCCAATCAACAATTCCATGTTTAACATTGAATACCTGTTTGTAACCAAGGTTCCCCGAAATATATTCAGCCGCTTTTTGCGTGCGATTACCCGTGCGACAAATTAAAATAACTTTATCCCCAGCATTTACCTCTTTGGCAAATGTTGACACAAAGTCACGGTTAACCCCTTTGTTTGTGAATAAAGTTAACATACGGCTACCTTTTACAATACCTGTCTGTTTCCACTCCTCAGGACGACGAATGTCGTATATTTTAACTCCTGCATCCAGCAGTTTTTTTAACTCCTCATTATTAATATTTGCATAGGCGGGTTGTTTTATTGATAGCAGTTCAATCTCAAATTTTAGAGTAGAATTTGCAGGGATTAGGCCGTTTCCAACAGCACGAGAACCATATCCTAAGCTGGGTGGGATAATCAGTTCACGCTTACCACCAATGTGCATTCCTGTTACACCTTGATCCCAACCTTTTATTACCTGACCTGCCCCCAAATGAAACTTAAAGGGTTTATTACGGGTTTTACTGGAATCAAACTGTTTACCACTCATTAACCAGCCGGTGTAGTGAACAGAAACCTTGTCTCCAAGTTTTGCTACAGCACCTTCGCCTTTTACCAAATCGGTTATTTTAAGATCTGCTGCATGGACATTAGATATTGCCATTACTACACAAAGAATTGCACCAAAAATTATACGCACTGTTTTCTCCAAAAAAATAATAATTAAAGTTAAGGTATTGCTCACCAATAAAAATGACACACTTTTAGAGTATCAAATATGTAGTTTTGTTAAAATATCAAAGCCTTTTTGTTTGATTAATGCATCAGTAATCATATTAACAACTCTTTAATATAAAAAATGGGATTGTTAAGTCAAGTTTAAAAAATTATTATATAGGTTATAAAATTAAGAGTCTGTATTTTTCAATAATAATTTAGGTTCAAAAATTTTGAAAGCATTTAATTCACGAACTAACTTATAGTTATCACAATTAAATCTTAATTGAAAAAAAGCGAAGGACTAATATTAAATCTATTAGATAATCTTTTAATATGATCGGTAGTAAGCTTTCTTTTTCCATTTAAGATCATTGAAACCAAACTTTTACCACCTATTTCATTTTTTAAATCTTCAGCTTTTAAATGGTTTTGTTCCATTAAAACTCTTAATAAAGAAGTATCACTGTCTAACAATTCAATTTCTTTGTTAAATTCAGAAAACTCATCACCATTGTCTTCCCAATTATCAATTGCAGACACTACAATATTAATTAATGCTTCATTATCATCATAATCTTCAATCAAATCTTCAACTAAATCCAACGCCTTGATATAATCTTCTTCATTACTTATATAAGTAATGTATGGAAAATCATCAAAAAGTTCATGAGCTTTTTCTTTAATCATTGCATAACCCATATTATTTCCTCTTTATTTTTGAATAGTGTTTACAAAGTTTATCGTATTCACTATGTGTAACAATATGCTTTACATACATTTTATTATATTGAAATTCAATAAAAGCTAATAATCTTAAATTATTACCGCCAATATCGATAACCCACCACTTATCCTTATATTTAAAATTATTCAGGCTTGAAAACACAGCTTTTAATTCATCAGGATTTGAAAAGTTACCATTCTTTAATATTTTATATGACCATTTTATTGAATCAGCATCATTTGGAAATTTTTTTGCTGCTTCCATAAAAGGTTTTCGTGTAATTATATGCATTAATATTTATTTACGTTATTCACATATTGTGAACTATAACAAAATCACTTATGATTTACAAGATGTGAACTTACAATATAACTCTTGGTTCATTTTTACACCAAGTTTTTTTATTTGCTTTTTGTATAGCTTACTAAAACCGTTTTTAACTGTCCATGCACCGCCTTAATCTATTCAAGTGCTTTATAGAAAATAGCTATTATGGGAAATTAATCTCAGGATTGATGCGGTGTGTAAAAAGACAAAAAATACACACTTCCATACATTTAAAGAAAAAAACAAGCGGAAAATGCAAACAATTAAATACCGCTGTAATAAAGTTAAAAGAAAAGGGATAAAAAACCTAAAAAATATGACCAAAAACCTCAAATGAGGGTTGTTTGCACTGAATAGATCCTATACTATTTCCATAGAAAAGCTGCTGTTAAGATTGAAGTTACCGGTCATATAACAAGACGTTGAATCTACCTTGTGGCTTTAAGAATCATAACTGTAAAAGAGTTTGTGCTTGCCACAAGCTAGATTAACTAAGAGTTATACGTCTAAGGAATAGTGATGCCAGAAAAAATATCATTTATTTTCCTGATTACCCATAACTCTCAGCTATTTATCGGAAGTGTACTATAATTTAAGTATAGAGAAAAAAAGGAGACAGAACAATGAGTAAGAGTCAAGTTCAGTTTCAATCTGGTTACAGTTTACCCGAGTTATTTAATGAGTATGGTACAGAAGAACAATGTCGGGAGTCTCTTTTTAACTGGAAATGGCCAGAAGGTTTTTTATGCCCTGAGTGTGGCTCTGGTCATTTCTGTAGTTTAAAAACCCGCTCTTTGTATCAATGTAACCATTGCCACCACCAGACCTCGGTAACCAGTGGAACTATTTTTGCAAATACCAATCTGCCTTTAACACATTGGTTTTTAGCAATTCACCTTGTGACTCAATCTAAAACCGGGTTGTCAGCATTAGAGCTCAAACGTCAAATTGGAGTATCTTATAATACAGCCTGGAGTATGAAGCAGAAAATTATGCAGGTAATGAAAGAGCGAGATGATAGCCAACCTCTTTCAGGGATGATTCAATTAGATGGTGTTTACTGGGGCGGAGAAAGACATGGAGGCTCCAGAGGTAGAGGCCCTGAAAATAAAATACCCTATGTTACAGCAGTCTCAACCAATCAGGAAGGCCACCCTATAGCTATTAGCATGACAGTTGTTCAAGGTTTTCGTTTATCTGAAATATCAAAATGGGCGAAACAGCACTTGCAGTCAGGCAGTCTTGTTGTATCAGATGGTTTAGCGTGTTTTTCAGCCGTGAAAGAGGCTGGATGCATACATGAGAGTATTGTTACCGGAGGTGGACAGCAAAGTGTCACAAAAGAAGAGTTTACCTGGGTAAACACGATGATAGGTAATGTTAAAAATGCCGTAACGGGAACTTATCATGCTATTAAACCACTGCATTTACCCCGTTATCTTGCTGAGTTCTGTTATCGGTTTAACAGGCGGTTCCAACTGAAAGATATGTTGCCGCAGTTTGTATACATTGCAGTGCGAACGCCGCCTATGCCGAACAGGTTGTTAACGTTGGCTGAGAGTTATGGGTAATCAGGTACATTTATGAATAATAATAAAACTACTATTCTCATTGTTGATGATGAACCAATCATTTTGACCACAATGAATCAAATACTTAGTCCGTTCTATCGGATATATGTTGCTAAATCAGGTGCAATAGCACTGCAAGTGGCAAGTACAGATCCACGTCCTGACTTGATATTACTTGATGTAATGATGCCTGATATGGATGGCTATTCTGTACTAGCAAAGCTCAATGAAGATCCTGTTAATCAAGAAATACCCGTTATTTTTGTCACAGCCATGGAGGCAACAGATGATGAAGAAAAAGGACTGTCTCTTGGAGCAATTGATTACATTACTAAACCCATTAAACCAGCAATTCTCCTGGCTCGTGTCAAGACTCATTTAGCACAGAAACAGGTTCGTGATTTTCTCAAAAATAAGAGTAGTTTCTTTGAAGCTGAAGTCCAGCGTCGCATGGCAGAAAACCAGACCATCCAGAATGTCAGTATACATGCATTGGCGCACCTGGCAGAAATTCGCGATCCAGAGACAGGGGAGCATATCCTTCGTACCCAGTCATACGTCCAGGTTTTGGCAAGACAGTTACAGAACCATCCCCGCTTCAGTGATACCATTACAGAACATTTCATTAGCTTGCTGACCCGATCTGCACCACTGCACGACATTGGAAAAGTAGGTATACCTGATCACATCCTGCTCAAACCAGGCAAGCTGAGCGATGATGAGTGGGTGGTCATGAAAACCCATGCAGTACTTGGTGCTCAGGCCATTGAGAAATCTGAAACAGACGTTGGACAGTCCATTGAGTTTCTCAAACTGGCAAAAGAAATAGCCCACTGGCATCACGAACGCTGGGATGGTAGTGGTTATCCTGATGGCCTGGTTAGTGATGACATTCCCGTCCCTGCTCGACTTATGGCTCTGGCTGATGTATTCGATGCACTTATATCAAATCGAGTTTACAAAGCAGCGATGCCATTTGAAAAAGCCAGGGATATTATCATTGCAGGACGTGAAAAGCACTTTGATCCAGATATTACTGATGCTTTTCTGAGTAACTTTGACGAATTTGTAGAAATTGCTAAAAAATATCAGGCAGAACCAGCCGCAAGATTGGGATAAGGACTGCCGATAATAACAATAGGATAATTCTGAATAAAAATTACACCCTGTACCAGGATTAGAAATTACTCTCCAACCATAATCTATGAAGAGGATTAAGTGCAATGACAAGAAAAACCCAATTTCAGGATACTGAGATATTAACAAAGGTATCCGCACTCCTCGAAAATATTAGCAAGGGCGATTTTTTTCAAGAACTCTACTTTACGCAGGAAGAGATCGAAGCGCATGGGGAGTTAGTCGAGCGTTCAAATTTTGCGATGCAAAAACTTCAACAGATAATACAACTGATCGATAATATTTCCAGCGGCGATTACACGGTAGACATCAAACCGCGCAGTGAGCAGGATAGACTGGGCATTGCCCTGCAGCGCATGACCGAGATACTGCGCAATGCC
>JASFYQ010000022.1:0-18130 GCA_045047105.1 Pseudomonadota bacterium
CAAAAAGCAACAGGCCAGCTATTAAATGCTTGAATCTGTCGTACTATATTTATAGCATTTTTAGTCCAATCTATTTTTCCTTCCTGTTTATCAATTTTATGCGCATATTTAGCTAATTCATTATTCTGCGCTGTAGCCACTAAAGTATTATTCTGAATTTTATCCAGAGTTGCTAATAAAGCAATAGAGCCAAGTTGTGCTAATTTATCGTGTAAACTACTGGCAGTATCATTTGCTTCAATATCACATTGACTAATAGTTAACATATCACCCGTATCCAGGCCTTTATCCATTTGCATAATGGTGACTCCAGATTGTTTATCTCCTGCTAAAATTGCGCGTTGGATGGGAGCTGCTCCACGCCATCTGGGTAACAATGAAGCATGGATATTTAAACAGCCATATTTTGGAGTTGTTAAAACAATTTCTGGCAAAATAACCCCATAGGCGACCACAATCATAATATCAGCATTAAAGGACTTTAATATTTGTTGATCTTCAGCCAGTTTTAAATTCAGTGGTTGTAAAACCTGAATATCGTATTCTTGAGCTAATTTTTTTACAGGGCCAGGAGTTAATTTTCTACCACGGCCTGAAGGGCGATCAGGCTGAGTATATACCGCTACAATATTATGCTGTGAATTTAATAGATCATTTAATGTTGTAGCAGCAAAAACAGGTGTGCCTGCGAAAATAATATTCAAAATTAACTCCAGTAAGATTTAGCTAGGGCGATAAAATGCAGCGGTTTATATTTTTTTACGACTTAATTTTTCGATCTTTTTACGGATTCTTTCACGCTTAAGTTTAGATAAGTAATCTACAAATAACTTGCCTTGCAGATGATCAATTTCATGTTGAACACAAATTGCTAATAAACCATCTGCCTGCATTTCAAAGCTATTTCCTTCTCTATCAATAGCAGTAAAGCGAATAGATTCAGCCCGTTCGACCTCAGCATAAGTTTCGGGTACAGATAAACAGCCCTCTTCAGATATTTCTACACCATTTTTTTCAATTATTACGGGGTTAATTAAGCATAAGGGTTCACTTTTATCTTCGGATATATCAATAACAATCAGTTCTTCATGCACATCAATCTGAGTAGCAGCTAAACCAATGCCTGGTGCATCATACATAGTTTCTAACATATCATCTAAAAGCTGCAAATGCCTATTTGTGACCTGCTGCACAGTTTTTGCTTTAGTTCTTAATTTATTATCAGGATAATGAAGAATATTTAATAAAGCCATACCAAATTCCAAATTTATTATAATGCAACTATTTTACTATAAAATTATAAACAATATGCTATAACTATTGATAAATATTAGACAAGATTAACATAACAATAGATAATATAGAAAAAGTAGAATAATTTTAAGTAGTCAACAATTAAGCAAACTTATATCAGGTAAATTTATGAAATCGAATGCCCTATTTTCTAAATTCTCGTTTTACCCTAGCAAAAAACTTAATCTAAAGACTTACTTAATATATATATTAGGACTTATATTATGTTTTTTATCACTTAGTTTTATACAAAAAGTAAATGCAGCAGGTGATCATATAAAATTAAACGCAAACCATCCTGATACTTATACTGTAGTTAAGGGGGATACTTTATGGGATATTTCAGGAAAATTTTTGCAACAGCCATGGCAGTGGCCAGAAATTTGGGAAGTTAACCCACAAATAAAAAATCCACACCTCATTTATCCGGGCGATGAACTGGTATTTAGTTATGTTGATGGGCAACCAAGAGTACGCCGTATCAATAATGGCCAACGCCCTACTTTTAAATTGTCCCCAAGAAAACGTATTACTGAATTAAATTTAGCTATACCAACCATAAAACTTGAAAAAATTGCCCCATTTTTAACCGGTAATAGAATAGTAGATAAAAGCGAATTACAAAAATCACCCTATGTTGTTGGTACATCGGAAGAACATTTAATTGCAGCAGCAGGACACGAAGTTTATGTTAAAAATTTATCTGCCCAGGAAAAAAATTATCGTTTTGGTTTTTATCACAAAGGAAGGCGTTATGTAAATCCATACAATAAAAAAGAAACTTTAGGTTATGAAGCTATTTATCTGGGTGAAGGAACTTTAGTAAGAAAGGGAAATCCTGCGACTATAAAAATTATTAAATCAAAGGCTGAAATTATTAATGGATCGCGTTTATTAACTTTAAATGATGATGAGTTTAATAGTAATTTTTTACCAAAAGCTGCACAAACTAAAAAAATTGGTTTAATTTTAGGCTCTTTGGCTTCGGGAATACAATCTGGACTTAATAATGTTGCGGCTGCAGATGTGGTACTGGTTAATTTTGGTGAGTCTGATGGTATAGAAGTTGGAGATGTTTTTAATGTTTATAGAAAAGGTAAAGTAATTTTAGATCCTATTAAAAAATCTTCAAAAATAACTCTGCCCAATGAATTTGCAGGAAATATGTTAATCTTTAAAACAGCAAAAAAAATGAGTTATGCAATAATTATGGATGCAAATCAGGTTATTAAAGTGGGTGACTTAGTTGTTTCACCCTATATGGTACAGCAATAAGCTGTTTTATTTAAACATTAGCTAAACTACTAATGGTAAATAAATTAAATGATTTAAAATATGAATTAGCTTTATTTCATGCAGATGGAATTGGCAATCAAAGTTATCAACAAATACTTAATTTATTAAAAACTCATCAACTTGAACTTAAAGATATTTTTGAAAAGCCTAAATTATTTGATGAATTAATAGGTTTAGCTCAACGAAATCCCTCCGCAGTTGAAATTGCTTTAAAAAAAAATCAAATAGATCAACTAAAAAATACTCTACGACAACCTGCCTGGAAACTAGTTGAACAAGACTTAAGTTGGTCTGAACAAACTCAGCACACTTTATTAAGTTGTACGGATAAAAACTACCCTCAACTTTTACAGCAGCAAGAAAATTTTCCCATGATGTTATATATTATGGGCAATCCGGATCTATTAAAAGATATGCAGATTGCAATGGTAGGCAGTAGAACTCCGACACCAACTGCTGTTGAAAATGCCTATCAGTTTGCCCATTATCTAGCAATAAATGGTATGGTTATTACCAGTGGCATGGCTTTGGGTATTGATGCTGCAAGTCATCGGGGTGCCTTGGCAGCAAATGGTAAAACTATAGCTATAGCTGGTACTGGCATAGATCGAGTATATCCAGCAAAACATAAACAATTAGCACATAAAATAGTTGAACAGGGAGCAATAGTTTCCGAGTTTCCTTTGGGCACAGCCCCATTAAGGCAAAATTTTCCCAAACGTAATCAAATTATTAGTGCATTATCAGTCGGTACTTTGGTAGTAGAAGCGGCTTTAAAAAGTGGTTCCTTAATTACTGCAAGACTAGCAATGGAACAAGGCAGAGAAGTTTTTGCTATTCCAGGTTCTATACATAATCCTCTGGCTAAAGGATGCCACTATTTAATAAAACAGGGTGCTAAATTAGTTGAAAGTGCAAATGATATTATTGAAGAGATAAATCCTTTGTGTTTAGCCAGCTCCCTTTTGCAACAGACCGAGTATCAAATAGATCAACAAACTGAACAAAAAATTGTTAAACCAAAAAATAAACATTCTAATCTGACTATAAGTGCTAACTTACCAAAAGATCAGCAGATGATTTTAAAATATTTAGATGATAATCCAGTAACTATCGATCTATTACAAAAAAGAACACAAATACCCATTGATGAGCTGAACTCCTTATTAGTTTTATTAGAAATTCAGGGTTATATAGAAAACCTTCCAGGTGGAAAATTTTGTATAAATACTAATAGTACTTAAGGTTTGATATTCCATTTGTTATATGATTCTGCACTGATTATTTTTAATTTATCGGTTTTTCTTAAATTAATAATTTGTGGGCTAATATAGCTGCGAGTTTTACTATTTAGAAAAACTTCAACAATGGGTTTTAGTATATTATTTTCAATATCAATCACTTTAGCAAGATGATGATTGCTAAGCATAACTAAACTGCCTGCTGGATAAATACCAACAGACTGTACAAATTTCTGTACTAATTCAGGATTAAAATGACTATTACTCCACTTCATTAATAGTTTTAATACTACCGATGGTTCTTCACCTTTGTGATAACATCTATTAGCAGTTATAGCATCATAAACATCAACAATTGCTGACATCTGACCATATAAACTTATCTCATCACCTTTTAATCTATTAGGATAGCCAGTTCCATCATAACGTTCGTGGTGTTGTGCAGCTACATCAAGAGCAATTTGTGAGAGATTGGGTGTTTTTTCTAAAATTATTCTGCTATCCACCACATGGCGGCGCATAATAACAAATTCTTCGTCTGTTAGTTTACCCGGTTTATTTAAAATTTCATCGGGAGTTAAGGTTTTTCCAATATCATGTAATAAACCTCCAACACCTACTTCACGAATAATATCATCACTCATTGCCATGCTTTTAGCAAAGGACATCATCAATACAGCAATACTTACTGAGTGTTCAAAAGTATATTTATCCATGATTCTAATACGAGATAAACCTAATAAAGCATTATGATTACGTAAAATAGACTCACTCATTTTATTAATAACTGGATTAACAAGTTCCATTTCAACCTGTTTTCCCATCTTAACATCAGACATCATATTAGTTATTAATTGCCCCGCTTCAGCAAAAGCAACTTTTGCTTCTCTGGTTTCATCCTTAGCATGAGTTTTTACTTTAATAGCTGGTTTAGCTAAGCTTTCATCTACTGCTGAACGCAGAATTTTATTTTTGTATTGCCTTCGTTCCATAAGTTTTTCAACAAATACATCGAGTCCTTTAGAGGTATCAATTTCAACTTCGGTAATACCTGCAACAATAATTTTTCGAATATCTGTTTCAGATTCTAATTTAAATTTATTGCCAGCAAAGGGATGATCTAACCAACTACATTTAAGGTTATGAATATACATGCCTTGTAATAGTTGTGATGATTTTATTTTTTTTAACATATTATAATAAATTAATGGCTTAGGCCTAAAAGTATATTTTCAATATTTTAAGCATAATTTTTAAATAAAAGTATTATTTTACAAATTGAATATATAAACCTGGATATTATAGTAAAACATGTGAAATTTACAAAACTGTATGTAAAAAATAATTTAATTTAAGCTTTATATAATTGTGATAAGGATAATGTACTTATTATAAAATAAAGACTATGATAAGATTTATGCAATGAATTACTCTTAATAACTAAAATACTTATGAAAAAAATTACTTTAACGCTATTAATTATCAGTTTTTTACTTTTTTTAAACCCGTTAGTTTTTGCAAAAAGTACTATTTATAAATGCTTAGATGAATTTGGCAGGCCTATTTTTTCTCAGCAAGCCACCTGTGCAAAACCAGAAACGGTAAATTATAGCAGTAAACAATTAGCGGATAAGAAAAAAAAACTGGAAGTTGAAAAAAGAAAAAGTGAAGAGCTTAAACAACAGCAACAATGCCATGAGGCTAAAACAATTTACAACTCATATAAACGTGCTCCCTTTTTAACTAAAATGATTTTATCTGATGGCAAAGAAATAAAAGTGCGTTTAAGTAAAGAAGAGGCTAAATTAGCTATAACAGAAGCTGAGCAAGAAAAAGATTATTGGTGTAAAAAATAAGTCTTATTTATTGTTGCTAGTCAGGTTGTTCAAATTTTTATGGTAAGAGCCTATGCCTAATAAAAATTCAGGGTAGCGGTAATAATCAGGAAGTCTGGCATTATTTTCTTTTTCTTTTTCTTTTGAAATAATTTTATCTACTTCCTGCCAAATTTTATCGCCAGACTTACCCTGAGCAGGAAGCTTCTCCTGATTATAATAACTATAGCTATATAGAAATAATGGATAAGTATAAGATATTTTATCTTCAGGAACATAAGCTATATTGTATAGCTGTGCTAAGTTTGCATACATTTCTACAAAACTATTGGTATATTGTAAGCCATAATGGAGCGGTAACTGATTACCTACTAGAACTACTTTGGCATTGCTATTCTGTGCGGTTTTAATAATAGCAGCAAGATACTGCCTAATTTCTTTTACAGTTTTACTGAATAAACCATCATTTTCACCTAGAGCTATAACAATAACTTTGGGTTTTTCATCTTCAATTACTTTAGTAACTATTTGTAAGGCTTTACTACTAACGGTTTCACTTATTTTTTTTGATATGACTTTATAAAAAGAGAGGTCTTTTTTAATTTTAGATTCTAAATCAGTAGACCATTTTAAATTGCCAACAAATAAACTATTAAGCGGATGGCGTTTAAAGTAGGTAGTTTTTTCTTTTAGAATTAGAATAGTATTTTGATTACTTACTTGATAATATTTTTGTAATTCATTTTCTTCAGTAATTTCTTTTGCATTGCTTGCAAAGCTGATTACTAAAAATATTATAAAAATTAAAATATTTAATTTACTATCACTATTCATCGGATGAACTCTTTTTTTTCAAATAGATCTACTATATTAGTACATTAATAACAACTTATCAATAAAACTTAATAGCTATTTTTAATAAAATAAACCATTTAGCAAAATATATTCTTAAAAATAATTAAGATAAAAATGGTTATTAGTTACTAATCTAGTGCTTTATTCTTGAAAAATTTTACTTAGGAGAGTTGTTGAAGAATATGATCTGCAACGCGAAAAGAATTGGCGTAAATTGTCCAGGTATATGGCACACTACCACCTGTTGGCATAAAACTACCATCGCTAACAAATAAGTTTTCTAGATCATGTACTCGGCAGTTTTTATCTAAAACAGAAGTTTGAGGATCGTTGCCAAAACGACAACCACCAGCCACCAGATTGGTAGGAGGAGCTCCTGCTGCAAATGAAACTACATTTTCTGCGCCCATAGCTCTGAGCACGTCTGCACTTTTAGAAGCAAGATACCAGCCGGTTTGTAGGTTTCTAAGATGTACATCGACTCTTACTTTTGCCGAAGTTAGCCCCCATTTATCGCTAACTTTATTATCTAAAGAAACAAAAGTATTATCGGTTGGAGTCCAGTCACAAAAAGCTTCTACTTTAATATAACGACCACCCGTAAAATGTTCATGAATTTTATCCTGCAGAGTTTTGCCCCATAATAAACCTTTTTCACCATTAATCTGGCGACTGGCACGAGAAACAGGATTAGGGTGTAAATGAACAAAATCAATAGTACCGCCTTTTTGTCTGGCGCCAAAGTCTTTATCATCAATTACATACCAATCTTGAATGGAGCGATTTATAAATGTTCCAAATTGATGCAGTTCTTCAGCTTCCTGTTTGCTAAAACTTTTATAGGTTAAGCGTCCAGAACCTGCTCCACCACCTGCAAATAATAGATTTTTACCCACCTGGCCAGAATTATTACCCAAACCATCGGGGTGTTTAGGTCCTGTAGAAGTTAATAATAAACGTGAAGTTTCAATGGCCTGACAGGCAACAACATAAATTTTAGCATCGACTTGCTGTTTTTTTCCCTGTACATCAAAATATTCAACAGCAGTAATTTTTCCTTGTGAGTCGGAGCGGATTTTACTTACCATAGATTCTGTTCGCATTTCACAATTACCAGTGAGTATCGCCTGATCAATCAGAGCTGCTCTGGCGCTACCCTTGGCTCCTGTAGAGCATCCATAGGAACCACAATAACCAGAATAACTACAAGCTGCGCGTCCTTTAATAGAATGTGGAATAATGGCTCTGGGCATAGGAATAGCATGGTAGCCTAATTTATCACAGGCCTTATCAATGTGTTTGGCAATTGGATGTTCAGCAGTCGGTGGATAAGGAAAATCTTTACTGCTTCTGGGTTCTTGATGTGGGTGATCAACAACTCTACCAGAAACCCCAACTACTTTTTCAACCTTGTCATAATAAGGTTCAAGATCATCATAAGTGATGGGCCAATCAACTACATTAGCACCTTCTATTGCTCCAAATTCAGAAAGTTGGCGGAAATCTACGGGTTTTAAGCGGTGGAAAAATCCACTCATAAAATTACTGGAGCCACCCACCAGGCTACCATTCCAAAAATCCCAGCCTGAATTAAGAGTAGGTTTTTTGTACCAGCCATTTTCACCACGGGGTAACTCTACTACATGCTGTTGCTCTCTTAGGTCTGGAGTATAAATTCCGCGTAATGAGGTAGCCATTTCATCTTTAAAGAAGTCCTTTTCTTTATAGTATTTACCTTTTTCCAGAACCACCACTTTATAACCTGCTTTTGTCAGCTCATAAATAACTGGCCCTGCGCCTGCTCCACTGCCAATTACACACACATCATAGTCAGAACTCATAATAAAAAATACCTCGTTTGTGCTGTAGGTTGTGGAAAACCGGGTTGATGTTCAAGCCATTTCCAACCAATACCACTTGGGTTGCCACCATATACGGGATCAACCAGCAAGGCTTCAAAAATATAACCTAATACAGTCATTAACCAGGGCCTGCCATTGCTGGTTTGTTCGAACTCTCTTAAAATATCTTCGCGTTGTTGTTCGGTTAAATCAATAAAGAGTTTTTTATGTTTTTTCCAGCAGATATCCTGAATTTCAATTAAGCCATTTTTAACCAGGATTCTATCTTTATTGTCACGATTTGCGTCTGCTAAAACAGCATAAAAATAAGCTTTTGAATTAACTTCTTTTGCACCAGGTGCAGCTGATGTGGTGTTATCTATTGAAGATGGAAATAAGTGATTTTGTATAACAACAATTGTTTTCCATTGTCTTCTGCTTAAACCCGGATTAATAAAGTTATTAGAGTGGTTAATACTTAATTTATTTTGAAGTAATGAATTGTCAGGTTTTTCACTTGCTATAGTGTGCCCTGTTGCAAATAAAGCAGGCATACTAGCAACCAGCATGGTACTGCCGGATGTGGATAAAAATAGGCGTCTGTTCATTAGTCTGATTTTTTATTTTGTAATTCTGCTACCGTTCCCTGTAGCATCCACAACATCCACTGTGGTTTTAAATAGCCTGTTTTTGCTAATAGTTGTTTACCATTACTATCTAAAATAATAGTACCCGGGCGACCTACGTTTGCAAAACGTTTTGCAAGCTCTGGAAATTTAGCTTCGTCTGCTTTAATAGCAATAAAATTTTGTTCCAGTTCAGCCAGAACATCTTTATCCTGGTAGGTTGTTTTTTCCATTTTTTTACAAAATTTACACCAGCTTGCGGTTAAATCAATTAAAACCAGGCGATTTTGTTGTTTGGCCTGGCTCAGGGTTTGTTTGCCTGACCAGTATTGCCAATCAGGCTGGCTGGCAATAGCAGGTAAAATTATTGCGCTACTAACAAGCCCAATGGCTATTAACTTTAATAAATACTTCATTTATAAATTCCTGGTTAATAATATGCTTTGAGCATTAATTATGGCATTTGTCTATTAGCTAAAATATTTCTTTAATAGCCAGTGATCAAGTGATAACTTGCCTGCACCATGAAAGAAAGTAACCGCTAACATAACACCCCACATAATATGCTGATTAACCCCAGCAGGACTGATATCGGCATAAGACATAACTGCAACAATATTAAATATAAATAAAGCTATTGCGGTGGGTCTGGTAAATAGTCCTACAAATAACAATACTGGTAAAATTAGCTCCGCAGCTGTGCCTAAATAAGCGGCTATTGTGGGAGAAAGAATAGGTACATTGTATTCGTATTCGAATAACATTTTTGTGGTTTCCCAGCTCTGTATTTTGGTTAAGCCAGATAAAAAAAATACTTTAGCTACCCAAATTCGCAGGGAAAGATCAATAAGGGGGGAAAGAAAATCGATCCCTTTACTAGCGGATTGATAAATTCCCGTTACTTTATTTATTATGGTCATTAAAAACTCCAGTAAACAAGGGATAATTAATAGATTAAAAAAGAGCTTTGTAGTTTTAAGCCACCACAGTAAAAATGCTGAGGTAGCTTAAATCATTTTTACTTATTTCTTACCTTTTATTGCGCCACCTGACATTTTTGCACAAGTGCCTTCTGGAACATAAATCCACTCTTCTGGATCTTTATCTACTTTAGCCATGCCTGCACATGCGTGTTTAGCTGTTCCGCAATCATTCATACCTGCTTTAACAAGGCCTGTGCACTTTTCAAAGCCAGGTTTTCCAGCAACAGCACCTGCAGATAAGATTCCCATGCTAACAGCAATAAGACCTGAAAAAGCAGTACTAGCGATAGATTTTGAAATTTTCATTATAACTATTCTCCAAAAATAAATGTGTAAAGTGAGTACTCAGCATTTTTTTGCAAAAGCGTATTAATACCCAGTATTGATATAGCATATTTAAGTATCAACAAAAAATAACAAATTGAAACTTAAATATAAACTAACACAAAAAATATAAAAACTACATATTGCGTTCAAAATTAGCTGCAATATTTAAGTTGTATAAATCAGTTTTACTTCGGTAAAAATATCTAGTTGATTTATATAACTTTGTATTAAAGAGAGATAGGTTTTCTCTCGATGAATGAGAGTATAGGTTAAGGCAGGTTACACTAGGCTAACAAAAACATTACAAATATTTAATGTTTTATTTTATTGGGTTAAATTAACCTTCTTCTGAATTCATGCGTTTTACCATATCAGCCCAGTGGCGAATTTTGGTAACAGAATCCATGCGAGTATGTGGTTGCTCTTGAGACCAGATCCCTTCGCCATTAAAGTTAAACATGGGTTTTAGATCAGTGCGTTGAGAGCTGGGTAAAATA
The DNA here is from genome assembly GCA_045047105.1 of Pseudomonadota bacterium. GTDB lineage: Bacteria > Pseudomonadota > Gammaproteobacteria > GRL18 > GRL18 > JADGAU01. The sequence continues at coordinate 10,795 of JASFYQ010000022.1, forward strand.
GTTTTATTAATATTATCCATAATTAGTGGATCACCTTTGGCATCAGGATAATAGGCTAAAACTATATGTGCATCATGAGTATCAATTATTTTTACATAGGATATTTTTAATTTATTAACAGCAATGCCTAGCTCTAACAAGGTAAAATATTTTGCAATAGAAAAATCTTCGCAGTCACCAGCATTACGAATTAAACTTTCAATAGGAGTTGCCCAATAATCTTTGGAATTCCATAACTCTCTATCATTAACCCATTTCATTTGATTGAAAAAATCGTTAACCAGCTGCAATTTTTCTATTGGGGTTTTGGTCTGGCTGCTTTGTAATAAATTATCCCAGGCACTAAAGCGTTTGGCTGTATCGTGATCGTAGTCACGTTGTATTTTTTTTAACTGGCTTTGTGGCAAGAGTTTTTGCAAATGCCCTGCATGGGCAGGCTGAAGCAGGTAAATAGAAGTAAATACCGAAAAGTGAAGAAATTTTAGGCTAAAAAATTTCAAAATATTTTTTTTGATCATTACTCGCTCCAATAAAAATGGGAGAAAGCGGTAGTTATTTACAAATAACTACCGCTTTTATACTGATATTAGCACAAAAACACAATAATTTCCTATAACGGCAGATTTAATACCTCATCAAATGGGATTAAACGTTTGTTTTTATCAATGCAAATTAATTAAAAAACTGCAGTTATGGATGGTTTATTTACACCTTCTTTCCATATACAAACAGAAAAAAGCAGTAAGCAGGTTGTTGAACTCATAAACCTGCTAATAAATGAGCAAAATAAAGTCACTAGTAGCTAATGAGCTAAATACCCATCAATATCCAAAATATTACAAAGAGTCTAAAAAACTAGATAGTGATGGATAACGAAGTTCCATTTGAAACTCAGTTAATAGTTTTTTATTACTTATCCGCCGTGATTCCTGCATATAACTGAACATGCCTGGTGATAACTGCTCATGGGCTTGTTGCATAGAGATAATAGGTGGCTTGGCTAAATGAAAGTTTTCAGCCAGACGCATAAAATAATCCGTCATGGTAGTGGGATCACAATCACTGCAATTAAAAACCCCCACATGATCTTCCTCCAGCGCCTGGCAGCAGATATTGGTTAAGTCCTGTGCATGGATACGATTACTATAGGGTGAACTTGCTTTATCTACCACAGGTAATTGTTTTTTGATCCGCTCTAGTGGCAATTTATCTTTAGCATAAATACCGCTAACTCTTAAAATGGTACAGCTAATTGATTGTTTGCTACAAAATTCCTGTAATTGTTTTTCAGCACTGGCACGACGATATGCGCGCGCCACTTCCGGTTGCACTGCAAAACTTTCATCAACCCAGGCACCATCACAATTACCATAAACTCCTGTGGTACTGATCAAAATTATTTTTGCGGGCAAAGAAGCGGATTGCTCAATTAAAGATAAAAAATTTGCCATGCGAGGATCGGTTTTACCTGTGCTTGGAGGAGGAGCCAAATAGAGAATACTGCTATAGTCAAAAATAAGGGAATGGGGAAAATTCCCCGTAGCCGGTTGATCCAGATCCCAACTAATATGCTCTAACCATGCGGGCTGAATCTGTGCTGAGCGAGATAAAGAAAAAACCTTTCGGTCAGATTGCAATCCATCATTTTTAAGCTTATCGGCAATACGTCTGGCCATATAACCAAAACCAACCAAAACCAAATTATTACTCATACAGACTCCAAATTTTTTATTAAGCACCTATTCATCTGCATTTAATAAAACTACCCTGCAGTAGTTTTTAATATTATCGATCATTTATCCTAGAAAATGTTAAACTTAACGCAAATGCCTAAAGCACTAAATCTTCAGCACTTTATTCATTTTTGTTACCGTCCATATACTTTTTCTAGGTTTATATACAGAAACCTATTGCTTAAAGAGTAATAATTTTTTTTTAAAAAAACCTAAAAAATACAATTATCCAATTGACATTTTATCTGTGATATTAAATCAGCTATTAAAGGGGGCAATAGCTGATTTAATTTAATTAGATTGAGTATATTAACTGTATTTTTAGGTTAAAACCAGTTCAATAAAACCCCAAATTTTTAATTACATGAAACGCCCTCTGGAACCCCTAGTTTTTTAAGGATGGTTGCAAGTGGGCAAATATTTGTTAAAGCACTTTGTGCCAGATTTAATCCAACAAAAATGGTTAAGCCCATCCAGTAGGGATGAATGTAATAGGTCAGAGCTACACTGATTAAAACCATTAAACCTGCAAACAAACGTACTAATTTATCAACTGTCATTTAAAACTCCTATGAATTTACGAGTATCGGTAAGCCTTTAGATTTAAACTACCAATAGCAATTTTTATTTTCTAAACGCTACAACAATACATTTTAGAACAATACAGTTTTAGAAAAATCCCGTTCGCCAACTAAAGAAAATACTAAAATCCTGCTCTGCTTGAATCCCATTACGATTCTGGTAAATGGGTTTGGAAATTTCCAGACTAATATTATTAGCGGTTGCAACCATCCAATTAAGTCCCAGAGAAAATTCCACTTTTTCTCCCCCATAATTATCGGGATCGGCTCCTAAGCCTGGACCATAAATTTTAGGATCTATTCCATGAATAGAGCCCTGAGTTTCTCCTCGTAGTCGAGCAGAAGTTACCAGAGTTGCATCCCATTCATAACTTATCCAGGTTGTCAGTTCATGTTTATCGCCATAACGCCAGCCCTCTCTATTTTTGCTTTCAAGTGGAATAGTTGCAAGGTATTGTGCTCCCCAGCCCCACAAATCGTCTTTACCCCAATACGAAGCTCCCAGCAAAGCATCCCAGGTTCCTGAACCTAATTGCATACCATAAGCTAAACGCGCTTTGATTTTGGTATTCGCAGGTGTTAACTGATAATCTTCTTCAGTAATACTGCCTGTAGGAGCACTTAATACGGTATCTATAATCAGATTATGTTTATTATTTTCGCCATTAAAAGCCCTGAATATAGCACCAAATTTAATATCACCTAAACCTTCCGATTTAACCGTATTGGTTCCTAAACTGGTTGCACCACCGCCACCGGAAAATGTTTCTAATTCAGTCTGTTTACGTATTAGCGGTACAAGAGCAACCAGTGCTGCCTGGTTATTAATCGCAAAATTTGCAAAGGGATAAATAACGTCTGCTTTTGCTTTTGTAGGTACCACTCGTAAAGTAGGAGGCTGTCCTGGATTACCAAAAAAGCGATTAGGCACGGAAGTAACTGCTGCTGGTGCTGAAATAGAATCACTGCCTTGTATCAGACCACTAAATTCATAGTGCTGAAAGTTTATGCCTGCCACTCCCTGGCCTTTTTCTGGAAAAGCATAAATGCCAAACAGGCCAGCAGGAACGGGGATGGGTAGTTTTCTTCTGACCTTTCTCATGGTTTTTAACAGGTTTGATAATTCACGTCGTTGCTCATAAGTATCATCATCATCTGCTGCAGATGTAACCGTAGGTATGGTCACAGCCAACATAGTTATAGCGCCTAACAAAGTAAAACTGTGTTTCATATTATTCTCCTGAAATGATTAATAAAAAATTATTTTAGAAGATCGGAAACACCGGGTTTACTACGAAAAACACCATGACAAGCAACACAGCCTGCAGTAATTGGAGCTAACAAACTTGCAGCCTTGGCCATATCACCCGCATCTGCAGCTTTGGCTAATTTCATTGAATTACCTTCAACGGTATTATTAAAACTTTCAAGTAGACTTAAACGTTCATTGGTTATATTTTCCAGTCCCAGATAAGGAAGTAATCCACCAATAGGAATGCGGTGATTAGCGAGTCGTCTGGCACTGTCCGCAGCCATTTCTGAGCTATCGGTCATAATGCCCATAACCATTCCCTGATAATCATGTAATACTTCAAGCATCACCTGGCGTAAGGTGGCTTTATCACTATAACGATTGTGCATTGCCAGTATGGCCATTATGGCCATTTTGGTATCTGTAGAGAGAGCTTTTACCTTGTTTTGTAATTCGGGTTTCATCAGATCCAGTTGCTTTTGCATGGTTGCTTTTAAATTGTCCAGATTAGGAGCAGCATTCACTTGAGTTGTAAAAATAAAGCTGCCAAGAAGTACAGCGGTGATTAAAGATTTTAAAAAATAATTTTTTTGATGTATCATAAATAATGCTCCTGCATTTGTTGGTGTATCCAGTTAAAGAAACATATTATATTTAAGGACTTTGTCTGTTTAATAACAACTTTGTAACAACTGTGTAACAATATGAATAAAATTATCCAATGAGCCAAAGACAGCAAAAATTACTGGTGGTCGATGATGAACCCAAAATAAGACAATTATTAAAAAAATACCTGGCACAAGAGGGCTTTATTGTAGATGCAGTAAATGATGGGCAGGCAATGGATAAATTTCTGAGCCAACACCCTGTGGATCTTATTATTTTGGATTTAATGCTTCCAGGTGAAGACGGTCTTTCAATTGCACGGCGGATACGCCACCAACAAAAACTCCCTATTATTATTCTTTCTGCACGAGGGGAAGAGCTTGATAAAATAATTGGCCTGGAAATGGGTGCTGATGATTATTTATCCAAGCCCTTTAATCCCAGAGAATTATTAGCCCGAATTCGCTCTGTTATGAGACGTTCTCAGACTCATTTAAGCACTGTAAAAACAGCCGATAATTTATTACAATTTGGTCCTTATAGTCTTAATATTGAACGCCATACACTGGCTAAAGATAATCAACTGATCCAGCTTACTTCAGGGGAATTTACTCTTTTAAAAATATTTTTAGAACATTCAGAACGCGTACTCAATAGAGACACTTTACTTGATATAACCAAAGGTTATAAACATTCATCCATTGATCGCAGTATTGATGTTTGTGTCGGTCGCCTGCGCCGTAAAATTGAACCCGATCCCAGTAATCCAATCTACTTACGTACAGTTAGAGGAGTGGGCTATATTTTTTCAAAACAGGGCTCGGATCTTCTAATATGAAGATTTTCCAGTTTCATAGTTATTTCTGGAGAACTTTAGCCATTATTGGAGGTATATCCACAAGTTTCCTGCTTATTATTTTATCTACACTTGCCTATTATATGGTGATACCACTGGGACATAGAGCAACCGATGATCTGGCTAGTGTAATAACCCATGCAGCAGAAACATGGGATCATCTAGAGCCTCCTCAACGTAAATTATTTACAGAAAAAATGCAGAGAAAACACCAACTATTATTAACAACAACAGATAAACCACTCACTAAATTAACTAATTTACTACCCTATTTTTCTTTTCTTGAACGCTCTCTGAGTAAACAAGTGGGACAAAAAATACATTTAAAAGAAAGTATCGAAAAAGATCAACAACAATGGTTCTGGGCTGATATTCCTATAACAAATGGGACTTTACGTTTTGGTTTTCCACATGCACGTATTGGAGTAAACCCTCCTATTGCATTTTTTGTTTTACTAATAGTGGGACTTTTCCTTATTTTTTTTACTGCTATCATTCTTACCTATAGGCTCACCGTGCCCATCGAACACCTTTATTTAGCAGCCCAATCCGTTGGCAAAGGGCACTGGCCCAAACCCATTGAAGAAAAAGGTGCAGAGGAATTGGTAGTGCTGGTTAGGGGATTTAATAAAATGAGTATTCAAGTTAAGGAGTTACTCTCTAACCGAACCACTTTATTAGCAGGAATTGCACACGATCTGCGCACCCCACTAACCCAAATTCAACTTGCTCTATCAATGTTACCAAATGATGGAGGGGATACCGAGCTAATGGAAAGTATTCGTCAGGATTTAGATAATATTAATCACTTAATTAGTGAAACTCTGAGCATTAGCCTGGATTTAGAAGCACAACATGCAGCCCCTGTGGATATAAACAAAGAGCTTGATAGTATTATCCAGAATATCCAAAAAGAAAATGTTCTAATTATATGGTCTCCAGGCAAGCCATGTATCCGCACTTTACAAGCTTTAGCATTACGAAGAATTATTAATAATTTATTAGAAAATGCAATACGTTATGGCGCTGGCAAACCTATTGTAGTTAACTGCCAGTGTAATGCCAAAGGGACTACCATCCAGATTATAGATAAAGGCGAAGGCATACCCGCAGAAAAAATAGAAGCGGTATTTCGCCCCTTTTATCGCCTGGAACCATCCCGTGGCAGCTCTACAGGTGGAAGTGGACTAGGGCTTGCCATAATTAAACAACTTGTGGATGCAAATGGCTGGAAAATTCAATTACAAGCTCACTCAGAAGGTGGAACCATAGCAATATTAACTATTACAAAAGCTTTCCCAAATAGCTTATAGATTAGCTTATTTTCGCTCATCCCCATCATAGCGCATAAAGTTAAACCTTGTTGATGACTTTTCATATAAAGTTCTCGCTGTAATTGAGTAATTCGTTTACCAGACAAGTTGTTCTCCCATTAAAATAATGAGAATTTATCTTATCTGAATTTATACTCAACCGACCAAGATAATTGTCGCCTAATACCATGGTCAATAATCCAGATTAGGTCGTAAAGTTACCATCCGAGCATAGTTACAACAATATGATGTTATTCCTTTGTGATTTTTTATTGAACGTTTAGCTATGGAATACGAATTGCTCGCATATTTTATAAAAACAGAGCAATGGAAAAACATTCGGTACTAAAACAAAATCTATTTTTGTAAAATAGATTCTATTTTTTTTATAAGTGTTTTAGGTCGAAAGGGTTTTGCAATATAGTCACTAACCCCTGCTTCAATTGCAGATTGAACTTTTTCAGTTTTACTCGTTGCAGTAAGCATTAAAAAAGGTATATCTTTGAATTTATCATTTGTATTAACAGCCTTTAATAAATCTAATCCTGTCATTTGTGGCATATCCCAATCACTGATAATTAAATCAATTTTATTGCACTCCAGTACTTGAAGTGCTTTTTGTCCATCTGATGCTTCTACTATATTGAGATAATCTGCATCTGCCAAAAATAATTTAATTACTCCCCGCATAGAGCTCATATCATCTACAAGTAATATTTTAGTCTTAGGCACATTAAATTCCATTAATAATTTTTAAATAAAAGTTTTGGTTATGTTCCCCAAAAGTGCTGTTAACTTCCAGGTAACATTTTCAGGAATATAACTAACAAGATACCATCTCTTGTGTGTTTTTACTCATACTAAAGTATGAGTTTTATTTAAAATAATCGTTTTTTTATGTGTTTTGAAATATTGAATGGGAATAGGGTGATCCAAATTCAGCAACAATTATTAAGAACATAGCCAAAATTTTGTATTTCTTTATAATAATTAAT
>JASFYQ010000023.1:0-18224 GCA_045047105.1 Pseudomonadota bacterium
TTTATAATCTAATCAGGATTAACGTGAGAAAAAATGAGAAGAATGCAGAAAAAATACATAGATTCAGATGAATTTCAAGTTTTAATGGGAGACTTGAAAGGAGGTATTACAACTGAAGAAGCAATTTATTTAGCCAGTCTTGCTGCAAATATTAGTGATGGCTGCATTGTAGAAGTTGGTTCTTTCAGAGGGAAGTCAGGAGTTGCCTTAGCTCTAGGTGTACGTGATAGAGAATCTGAAAAAGCACCGCTAATATATTGTATAGATCCACACCAGCCCTTTACTGGTTTTTATGGGGGGAAGTTTGGACCTCAAGATAGAAAGGCCTTTTATGAAACAATGATTTCTACTGGGGCATATAATGAAGTATCTTTAATTAACTTATCCAGTGAAATAATTACTCCTTCATGGAAGACTCCAGTTGGCTTTATTTTTATTGATGGGGATCATCATTATGCAGGAGTAAGGCGTGACTTTGAATGTTGGGAATCACAGATACTACCTGGTGGTTTAATTGCTTTTGATGATGCAATCAATCAAAGTTGTGGGCCAAGTCAGTTAATTAAAGAAATTCTTGTAACAAACAATTATGAGTTTTTTTCACAAAAGGGAAAAATAGTAACATTAAAAAAGAAACCTGTTAATAATATAAAACCTATAAATTCACAATTCGCTAATAATAAAAAACGTATTTTAGTGCTGTGTGATTTAGTTATTAGAAGCGGAGGTCTTTTACGTTTTGATAGAATTTATAATGTTATAAAAAACTGGGATTATGAGCTATATTTTTTACCATTATCAAATGAAAAAATTAATGAAAAAATTATGCTTAATTCTAAAATTATAAAAGAAGAAGAGGCCTTGTGTATAGAATGGGATGTCACGATGGTACCAGGTGCTGGATTTCCAGAACATACAATTAAAAAATTTGCAGATTTTCAAGATAAAAAATTTGGACTAAGAATACAGCATATCTTGAATGATACAACAAAGAAGGAAGCTTTTTTATCAGTAAATAAAGTATTTAAACCACATATTGTTTTATTTAACAATGACAGTTGGGATGTTGGTACATATACAGAATTTCATGCCAATCAATTCTATTTTCTAATTGGTGGTGTTGACACTATAAAATTTTATCCAACCGCTTTAAAGCCAGTTAAGAATTTATATCAAAATATTTATATTGGTGGCGATGCAAGAAAGAATCCAGAAGTATTAATTGATACATTAGAATACTTACCTGCAAATTACTTCATAAAGCTTTTTGGCCAACCCAAAGGCAACTTGGTAAAGAGGTATAAAACATTAATCGAAGCAGGAAGGCTGGAATTGATTGGAGTATTAAATGAGTCAGATTTAGTTGAATATTATAAGTCCATCGATGTTATTGTATCTACTGAAAAATTTGCAGGTTGGTCTAATATGGGGGCAGAAGCTATGGCTTGTGGGATTCCTTTAATCTGTACTCATCATGGAACTTCCTCTTATGCTTTTGATGCACAAACAGCACTTATTATAGATGAGTTGGATTCAAAAAAAATCAGTGATAAAATTACTTCTCTTCTGCATGATCCAGAACTTTGTTATAAATTATCTAATAATGGCCGAGCTGCAATAATTGAATTTGACTGGAGTAAGTATAGTGAAAATTTATGCACTTATTTTAAGCATGATTATGTACAACACTATATTAGACAGCCTCAGCTTGAATTGTATGGAAAATGGCCTGTTAGCACTAGATTACATGGCCTTTCAGATGTTTTAATAAGAGCAAGAAATAAAACAGTATTAGATTTTGGTTCTGCAGAAGGAGTTGTTGCGTATGAATTTTTAAAAAACTATGCAAAATTTTTAGTGGGGTTTGAAATTGATAATGATAGGGTAGAAAAGTCTAGAGGTATTTGTTCAAAATTTTCTAATTTTAATTTTTATTGTGAGGATCTTAATAATTGGATAAAAATTAAAAAAAATTATGAGCATACATATAGTGATGGAGTTGATATCGTTTTATATCTTGGGATACATCACCACTTGCATAAAGTAGCTAGAGAGCAAGTTTTATTGGATTTATTAAAGATTACAAATAATTTATTTGTAATAAGAACCCCTAAAGCTTTTTTTGATTCAGATAATATTGAAGATTTAATTATATCTAAAGGTTATATATTAATGAATGAATATGAGGGAGCTATAGATTCATCAGGTGTGCTTAAAATTTTTGAGAAAATTTAATATATTTATGAAAAAAGAATTTATTTCATATCCAAAATCAGGAAGAACCTGGATAAGGTATATTTTACTCCAATTAGGTTTAGAAAATGATATTTGGTTTCACCATAGTAATTTTGAATTTAATGATGGTAACATGCCAGCTCATAATTTTAATATTGAAGAATTACGCCATAAATATTCAAATACAGACAGAATAATTTATTTAGAAAGAGATCCAAGAGATGTGATGGTAAGTTTGTTCTGTCAAGTTACAGGAAGGTTTAAAGATTTTTTTAATTACCAAGGTTCAATTTCTGATTTTATTAGAGATGATTATTTTGGTGCTGAAAGTCTAAATCTATTCAGAATCATGTGGAATAATCTTGCTAAAGAGAAGGGTTTTTTAAAGGTTAGTTATGAAGAATGTCACGAAGACATGCTAAAAGTAATTAGCAGTATTTTAAATTACTATAATGTTGATATTGAACAGGGTAAATTGATTAGGGCAATAAAAAATGCTGGTTTTGATAATATGAAAAATATTGAATTGAAAAATACATTTAATAGGGCATGGTTACAACCAAGGCAAGGTCACCTAAAAGTTAGAAAAGGAAAGATTAATGGATATAAAGATTCTTTAGTAGAAGCCGATATCTTATTTCTAAATGGCATTTTTAAATTGCATTGATGGTTATACTGCCTACCTTCGAAAACCCAGCACTATTTCTTCAAGTTGTTTTTTTGCAATTGAATTTTTGGGTTCTAATTTTAGAACTTGATTATAAATAAATTCAGCACCATCATATATCTTTTGTTTTTCATACAGTATTCCAACCTTTAATAAAATAGAAATGTCTGAAGGATTGAACTCTAGATATGCCGTATAGGTGTCTAAAGCATCTCTATAGTTTTTAGTTATCCAATATAATTCTGCAAGCTGAGGTAAATAAGCTGGTGAAATTTGAGATAATATATTAAGCGTATTGTGAGCAAATTCAAGTTCACCATCATTTAGAGATATTAATGCTATTCTTTTTAATGCACTTTCTACTGTTTTTTTATCACTTGCTAAGCCATATTCATCGATGGCTTTATCTTTTTGATTGTTTATTTCATAAAGATAGCCCCTGGCTAAGTGAAGATAAGACTCTGTAGTAGTATCAACTTTACCTATTAACTCTATTCCATTAATTATTCTATTTATGGCTTTTTTATCTTTCAATATAAATAAATTATAAAGTTTGACTTCAACGTTTTCAAATTTAATTAATTGAGACTTATTTATATTAAGAGATAAAGTTTTTTTATAGGCATCAATATGGAACTTAATAATTTCCTTTGCCTTTTTATTATTTACAATTTCCTGCTCAGGTATTAAAAAAAAGTCTGGTTTTTTTTCTATTAGCTTAAGGATTCTTCTAGAGCTTGAGGTTAAATTATATTGGTTCATGACCATAAAAAAATGTGTGGCCTTTTTTCTTTTAGCTGTATTATTTAGATATAATGATTTTATCTTTTCCCTATTATTAAATAGCAGTGATGTTTTTGAATATTTATCAAGTAATACATTATTAGTGTAAGATAAGTGCCGTGCGACCATATTTTCATTAATAGTAATATGGTTAGTTTCAAGTAATCTTGTTTCTGTACGGATTATTGCTGTGAAAATATGCCTGCTCAGCTGATGCTTTCCTTTTTCTAATAAGCTCTCAATATTTTTGGATGTCTTTGATTTAGTTTTGATGAATTCTTGTGACAATTTAGTTAGTACTAATGACTTATTTTGAAGTTTATTATATACATCATTTAACTCTGATAATATTTTATTATAATGTAGTATTTTATGATCTGTTTGTTCATTTTTTAGTTTTTGATTTTCTATAAAACTAGATATATTACTTTGCTTTGCAGTCAGAGGTATTTCATTCAGTAAACTATGTTTTACTGTCTCAGTTTCAATAGAAATTGGGGTAGGAGTAGATAGTTTTATGCTTGCTGAACTAGCTAGTTTATCTAATAGAGCTATATTTTTTAATAAGCTAGTGTCATCAATAAAAATAATTTGTTGCTCTAATCCTATATAGTTGGCAAAAGACACTGCCGTGAGTATGTCATTTGATGTTTTATTTGTAAAATTTTCTTTATTTAATTTACTTGCCCATGGGAAAAGTTCTCCCATAAATAAATTCATACCAAGCCAATTGCCCAGAATATCTGGTAAGAAATAGTTCTGATTTATTAAAATACTACATTGTTCAAAATGGATAATGTCCTTATTATCTTCAAAATTATTTTCGTCAGGAGTAGTTGCAATGAATATATCTGGTTTTATTTCGGTTGATAAAAGTTTATTTGCCAAATGACTTAAGGTTATAATAATAAAACTGTCTTGGTGTTCTTCAATCCAGCTACTATAATCAATTAATGATTCCTTATCTGTAAGGATAAGTACAGATTTTCCCTTAAAATAATTTTTTAACACAGATGCAGGAGTATGATTTTCTGCCAGATTTGCAAGCTGATTTTGTAACTCAATTAGTTGTTTATTAATATGTGATTTTACTTGTAATTTTTTATTGATGTTTTTTTGTTTCTTGATATAAAAAGTAACAGGGATACCTAGAATTAATGTTGATTCAGGGAAAAGTTGAAGTTCTGGATTTTCTTTTAAAAGAATAAATAATCTTCTTGTATTGTAATTTTCTTCATTTTGCATCATAAGCAGATAAAAAGAAATAGCTTGAATTCTTTCGGAATTATTTTTCCCAAGAGAGGCATCATTATTTTTAAATGTTGAATATAAACTTTTACAGTTCTTGATTGTATTTTGTTTATTTTTTTGTAAATTGTCTAACAGTTTTAATTTTTGATCTTTTTGTTCCTTATCCAGCGTATTAACATTTTTTTTAAAATCATTTTGTTGATTTACAATCTCTCTATCCAATAAATAAGATTGATCAAAAGAGCATAAGTGTTTTTTAAATAAACTCTCATCAACTTTTAATGCTCCATTCTCTAGTAGCCGAATTTCAGTACGATTAATTGCCGTAAAAATATGACGCCCTAATTCAATTGCTCCTGTTCTAAGTGCTTTATAATACGTATCAGCGGATTGTTTTATTTCTTCATCAGTCCATTCATGATCTTTATCGGGGTTTAAAAAATATAAAAATTCATTCACACCAAATTTTTTAGACAACTCAGTAAAATTTACTAAATTTTTATTATTTAATTCTTTTTCGAGCTTATCCATTTTTAGCTTGTATTTGAAATTGGCAGATGGATCGTCTCCTTCAAAGAATTTTTTATTGTATTCTAAACCGCTATTAGCTAACTCTTCAATTTTATCTACCTTATGTTGAGCCTGTTTGAGCTCTTTTAATACGGTTTTATAGTGTTTTATTTTATATTCTGGAGCTTCTTGTTGATTGACTTGTTGTTGTAAAAACTCCAAAATACTGATCTGCTCATTTTGGGGTTTAATGTCTTCTATAAGTAGGTGGTTTACATTTTTCATTTCTGCAGAATCAGGAGAGGGATTAATCAATTCACCGCCTGATTGTTTGGCAAGTTCTGCAAGTTGTTCAATAGTTGTTATAGCTTCAAAATAAGCGGAGTTTGTTTCGGCTTTTTCACCATTATTAGTAGCGATAGTTTGACCAATGGAATTAATATCTGGCCCGGCATCGTGTTCACTGCTGCCTAAAGCATGGGTATATCCTTGAGGGCTATAACAAAGATCTACTCCAAAGAGAATTTGTTGTTTTATGCCCATTTGAATCGCATATAATATCGCAGTATTAGTTACTGTTGGGCCAATTCCTGAAAAATTTAAGGTATTCAGTTTTGTTTCCCATGGGAACAGAGATCCCAGGTATAGATTTATCCCTAACCAATTTCCTAACAACATGGGGCTCATATGATATTGATGAACTAATAGACTTTCTTTTTCAAAGTTGAAAATTTCTTTACTGACATTAAAACTGATGGGGTTAGGATCAACGGAGACAAAAATATCAGGTTTAATTTTTGTTTGTAATAAACGTTTGGCTATTCGAGATACCGCAATAACTAGGTAATTTTGTTGATTTTTTTCTATCCACTTTATATATTTATCTAATGAAGGCCCTCCAGCAAGAATAAGGGCTGTTTTTCCTTTGAAATAATCTTTTAGTGCGATGGATGGACTATGGTTTTCAGCAATATTTTCTAATTGCTTTTTAACAAAGGTACTACTACCTAGTTGGGATTGATGCTGCCAGGTGAGGTGGTTAATCTCATCATCTATGGCTTGTCGTAAAAATATGTATTCACCCATGTGATAATACTGCGCCGCCAGAGATTTTATGGTTATTACTCTGTTAATTAAAAAATAGGTTTCCATGCCTATTTTTTTAGCTTTTTCTTGCCACTTATCTTGGGTGCTAACAATAATTCGTTTTTGTTCACTTAGATTATATTGTTCTTGAATTAGTTCTATAACTTCTGGAAATTCAATAAAAATATAAGAGCTTCCTTTTTGGGGTAGATTATTGAGTAGTTCTTTGACCAGTAAACCTGAGTCCGTACCAATGATTACATACAAAGTATCTTTAGCATTAAATGATTTACCAAATTCCTTGTTGAATAGGGTTGGGTAATCAATTTTTTCGAAGTTTCTTCTATTAATAGAGAATAGGTATTGATCACCAAATGAGTTTTCAATTAATGTGCCTAGGTGATTTTCTGGGTTTAGTGTGATCATTTTTATCTCAAGTTATTATTTTAGATGTCTGTAAATTAATGCAAAAAATGCACCAGTTAGACCTGTTAAGCTATATTTAGAAGATAAATAGATTACTTAAATCTTTAATTTCTTGATATTAAATCATTCATAAAGTAATTTCTAGTATATAATAGCTAGATATATAATATACTAAGAGATTTTCTATTTTATAGATAATTTACTCTGTTCTTTTAATTTCTAATGAAATAGCTATATGGAAAATTTAGTAAAACTGCTTATTAATAATAATGAAGTTCTTCAATACGATAAAAGTATTAATTTGCCTGATAATCAAAGCAAATATTTGAATATGATGGATAAAAAAATGGAGCAGGGTATTAGCTTAGGGGAGCAATTTATTAATAAGCCCGATCAGCTACAAAAAGCACAATTTGTAACGTTTAATATGCTTGCTTTATTAGATAAAAATGAAGAACATGAAGCTATTGCCATGTTTACTTATTTGGTTAACTACCTAAATGAGTTAAAACAAGTTAAGGTTATAGGTGAAACGGGAAAATATAAGATAGAATTTGTTTTTTATAAGGACCAGAGTAATTGGCAGACAGTACAATTTCATTAACTTCTATACTTACTACTCTATGTAGTTTTAATAGCAAAAATAATAAGTTATACTAAAGTCTACTTTAACTTTAATTAATACATTTATTTATGAATAAGCGCTTCATGAACTACTTAAGATATTTTTTAATTTTATTTTTTATTCTATTTTTTGTTCTATTTTTTTCGCCCATCCATGCTTTAACTTTGGGTAATGTTAAAGTTAATTCTTTTATTAACCAAAAACTTGATGCTAATATTGAAATATTATCATTAGGTGATGTTGATCCAACAAAGATCAGAGCTTTTTTAGCATCTAAAGAAGACTTTATTAAATTTGAAGTCGATCGCAGTGATTTTCTTAGAGACATACGTTTTGTAACTTATCAGGAAGAGAGTGGAAAAACTTATATACACTTAACTACGCAAAAAGTAATTAGAGAACCACTGATTAGTCTTATTGTTAATATACGAACTGTTGAGGGAAATCTTTCTCGTGAATACAATTTGTTTTTAAACCCATCACCAGATACACGCATAAAATCAAAGTCCGAGTCTGATTTAATTTTTTCTATGTATACAGATGCTCAATTCCTGCAATTAAATAATTCTTCAGGGGCTAAACAAAGCAATAAAAGAGCCACTTCAGTAGATAAACAAAATAAATCTACAATAGGCAAACTTTCATTACCTGGCATTTATCGACCCGATTTAAACTATAATATTGACGATTATCAGACGGTATCTACTTATGGCCCGATTAAATCGGGGGATCTCTTAACTCTAATAGTTCAAAAAATTCGACCAGATAATACTTATGGAGTACAAAAAATTTCTAAATTATTGTATCAGTATAATCCAGGGGCATTTATTAACGGTGATATAAATAAGTTAAAAGTTGGCTATAAGATAAATGTACCCGCCTTAGATAGGCCTGAATTTAGAAAGGATAGTCTGGCTTATCTAGATGGCGATGGAGCTAGTAATAAAAAATATGCATCTTATATAGTTAAAAGCCAACAAAAAACTGGAAGCTCTATGACAGAGCAACAAGCAAAAAGTTCTGTATCATCGCAGAACAATGCTAATGTCAATATTTATGATAAGGCTGAACTTAAGTTAGTTGTAGGTGAGCCAGGCGAATTAGATACAACAAAACTTATTGAAACATTAGAAATTACTGATGGTTCAATAAAAGCTCAAGATATTTTGAACTTATCTATTGATAAAATTAATGTTTTAAAGGAAGAAAATCAAACACTTCGGGAGCAATTTGGTTTGTTAATGTCTCGTATGGATGAAGTGATCCAGAAAAATGACATGCTTGATGAAGAATTAGAAAAGTTAAAATATCCCGATCTTTATAAGGGTATTAAACAGCAAAATACGGATTCCACTGCGACTATTGCTGATAAACCGGAAGTTGAACAATTAGCTAGCCTTGATAATTCAGCTGCTTCAATTAATAGTGAAGATAAAAAAATAGTAATAACTAAACAGCAAGCTTCAAGCATAAAAAATCAAGTTATTATAAAAAAGGATAAAAATGCTATTGACTGGCTTTTTTGGGGTGTTTCACTTTTAGTGACAGCCCTAATTGCTCTATTTGCTCTATTTGCTTTTGTACTAGCCATAAGATTAAAAAACAATAAAAAGGATATTGCACCTGAAGAATTCAGTATTGATGAAGCATGGAGTGATAATAATGTTAATGAACACCTGGTAGACGCGGATAAAAATGATATTGCAGAATCAACAATACCAGAGTCAACAATACCAGAGTCAACAACAGATGATGAAGAGCTCACACAATCACATACTCAAGTATCCAGAGATAAAGCTGGGGAAAGCTTAGATTTTGACTTTGATGAGTCTAGTCAGCAGCTAGATGATTTGGATGTTCAGAGTTTGTATGAAAATGAAAAATTAGCCGAAGAGCAATTAATGGGATCGGTACAACAGGTCAAAGTATCTGCTGTTAGCACGCCTCAGCAAGATATTAATGCAGTTGCTAATGCTGGAGATGATTCATTCGGCATTAACTTTAATGATATCCTGGCTCCAACTAAATCGGTTCCATCAAAAGACAATGTGGATTTAATTTCACAATCCAGCGTGTATTTTGCTTATGGAAAATTTGATCTGGCTGAGCAATTATTAAATGATGGAATTGCAGCAGATCCAGCTAATTTGAAGCTACAACTTAAATTATTTGAGTGTTATGCAAAAATGGATGATGAGATAAAATTCATGACTTATCTGGAACAAACCAGGAGTTTATATTCAGAGAATGATGAATTTAAATCAGATATAAATAATATATATCAAAAACAATGGGATAAGGAGCTATTCTAAGACTGTATTAACAGCATCTGCTATAGTTTATACCAATTCTTTTTTCGCGTTTTAAATACCTTGTTAGGGTATATCGTTTTTCCTAAGCTGCCATTGTATCTGGCTAAAGCTCGCGTTAAATTGCCTTTTTCCATATCTAGGTAGTATCTTAAGATAGTGCAACCAAATCGTAAATTGGTTTGAATATGGAATAAATTATCATCACTACGCCCAATTTCTTTAAGCCAAAAAGGCATTATTTGCATTAAGCCCCTTGCTCCAGAGCGGGATATAGCAAAACGGTCAAAGTAACTTTCTACATGAATAACGGCTAATACCAGCTCAGGACTCAAATTGGCCTGATGTGCTTCCAGGTGAACAAACTTTAGAACTTGTAAACGCTCCTGGTCATTTTTTATAATACTGCGAAGTCGAGTAGACATGTCCAGTAACCATACTTGAGCATCAAATTTATCTTCAAAACTATTGCTGCTAGCTACGGCATTTTTTAAAATTTGTTTAAGTTTTTGATCAATAGGGGGAGGAGCGGCAGAAACTATGGTTAAAAATGAAATATTAGCCACACATATTACTAGGAAGGCGGCTAATAGTTTCATCTGAAGCTACATTATCTGTTAATAAGATCAGATAGAATAGAAGATACTTGCTCTGGTGCAACTTCTATTACATCATCTCCCACACGTTTTTTAATTTCTACTCTATTATTTTTTAAACTTCTTTCGCCAATAACGATGCGGTAGGGGATTCCAATGAGTTCCATATCTGCAAACATAATACCTGGTCTTTCTTTTCTATCATCAATCAGTACTTCTATACCTTGCTGATTTAATTCTTCATATAATTGTTCAGATACTTGCTTAACTTTTTCTGACTTGTGCAAGTTCATTGGAATAATAACAACTTGGAACGGTGCAATCGAAGCTGGCCAAATAATACCATTATCATCATGATTTTGTTCAATAGCTGCTGCAACCACACGTGTTATTCCAATACCATAACAGCCCATAGTCATAATTTCGGCTTTGCCTCTATCATTTAACACACTTGCATTTAAAGCCTGAGCATACTTAGTACCTAATTTAAATATGTGCCCAACTTCAATACCTCGTTTTATTAGTAGCGTGCCTTTTCCATCAGGAGAGGGATCGCCACTTTGTACATTTCTAATATCAACCACTTCATATTGTTTAATATCTGTTTCCCAGTTCACACCCTGATAATGTTTTCCATCACTATTTGCGCCACAAACAAAATCAACACATAATGCTGCACTGCGATCTACAAAAACAGGAATATCCTGATTTATTGGGCCAATAGAGCCTGCTTGACAGTTAACAGCCTGGTATATCTCCTCAGGTGTTGCAAAACACAAAGGCGAAGCTATTGCTTCAATTTTTTCGGCTTTAAATTCATTTAATGCATGATCTCCACGTAATGCTAATGCAATAACATCATATGTTGACTGTTCTGATGCTTTTACTAATAAAGTTTTAATACATTGATGTGCAGGGATATTTAAAAAGTTACTGACTTCTTCAATACTATGTTGCTCTGGAGTGTCAATAATTTGCATGCTTTGCTTTGTTTTAGTGGGCTCTTCTTTTACAGCAAGCGCTTCTGCTAATTCAATATTTGCTGCATAATCACTGCTATCACTAAAAGCAATATCATCTTCACCTGATTCTGCAAGCACATGAAATTCGTGGGATGCACTGCCGCCAATAGAGCCCGTATCTGCATCTACTGCCCTAAAATTAAGCCCAATTGTAGAAAAAATATTGCTATAACATTGAAACATTACATCATAGGTTTGATCCAATGATTGTTGGTTAATATGAAAAGAATAAGCATCCTTCATTATAAATTCGCGTGAACGCATAACTCCAAAACGCGGTCTAATTTCATCTCGAAATTTAGTTTGAATCTGGTACAGATTGATTGGTAGTTGTTTATAACTATGAATAGTATTTCTCACCAAATCAGTTATCACTTCCTCATGGGTTGGGCCAAGGCAGAACTCACGATTATGTCTATCATTAAAACGTAATAGTTCACTGCCATATTGCTGCCACCGTCCAGATTCTTCCCATAACTCGGCGGGTTGAACCACGGGCATTAATAATTCTTGTGCTCCTGCTTTATTCATCTCATAGCGGACAATTTGTTCTACTTTTTTAAGTATACGTAAGCCAATAGGTAACCAACTATACATTCCTGAAGTGAGTTTACGAATTAAACCAGCACGTAACATTAATCGGTGACTGATAGTTATTGCTTCAGCTGGGGTTTCTTTTAAAGTAGCTAATAATAAATTGGATGTTCTCATACTTTCTCACAGGAGTGTTGGTTATATTATAAGTAAATGTTTTGATAATGTTTTTTTTAACTAATACCAATAAATGGTTGTTTATTATAACATAAAAAAATCACTCCTATCTGCGAATGATTATAGATAAGTTAAATAAATATAGGATTATTTTAATAAAAAGATAGAAAAAATAATGTTTTCTAATTATACTGGCATATCATATTATTCACCAAGCATATCTGTAAATAGTCTTATTTTTTTAATATTTACTTGATTGTATGTTTGCTTTTTTTAAGGGCTCTATTATGTTTGATCGTTTAACTATTGTATTTATTAGTTTATTTTCTTTCATTCAAATTCTTAGTGTAGCCAATGCTGCTGAGATGGAAAGTCGAATAATTCCAGTAAAAGTCACACACTTAAACGAAAATGTTTTATTGGGAGGGACGGTTATTCCCTTTAAAGAAATCACTTTTTCAGCACAAATGCCTGGGCGTATTGAATTTATTGCAGGCAATGAAGGTGATGCTTTTAAAAAGGATGACTTATTAATTACCATCAGTGATGAAAGTTTACTTGCTAAACGAAAAACAGCACTGGCACAATATGATCAAGCAGTTGTTAGCTTGCAAAATGCCCGAGTACAGTATAATAAAGAACTTTGGTCTCCTAGCACTAAAAATATAAATCGTATGCCAGGCATGGGAATGCCTGCAATGTTTGATAATATGTTCACCCAAAAAGCGGCGGATATGATGGGGGATACTGACACGGATCTTCAACGTCAGGCTGATTTATATAGTTCTAATAGCCGCATTAATCAAGCAGAATCACAAGTAAGGGCCGTTCGCCACCAACTAGAAGATATTGATACTAAAATTAGAGATACACGCTCTATTGCGGCATTTGATGGAGTTATTATTTCCAAGTTAGTTGAAGTAGGAGACACTGTTCAACCAGGAAGTCCTTTATTAAAATTTGCTAAAACTGATTATTTACGTATTCAAACTGATGTGCCTTCTCGCCTAGTCCCCACCTTACGTGTTGGAATGACCGTACCTGCCAAACTGGATGTGGATTCTGAAAGAACGCCGGTTAGAATCTCTCAAATTTATCCTCTTGCTGATAGCAGCAAACATACGGTAACGATTAAATTAGATCTACCAATTGGTACTCCTGCAGTTCCAGGAATGTATGCTGAAGTATTAATTCCAATCCAGAACAGTAAAATGAAACAGACCATTATGATCCCCAGAACAAGTATTGTTCATGTTGGTAGTTTACCTGGTGTTTTAGTGGTTAATAAGCAAACTAATCGTTCACAACTTAATGTTATTCGTTTAGGTAAGGCCTTTGATGCAAAATATGTAACGGTTTTATCAGGTTTAGATCCTAAGTCAAGAATTATTGATCATCCCAAAGCTGGTGCTCCTGTTGGATGGATGCCAGGAGATAAGGTGGAACAGTAGGAGTCTGTCCTAACTATTTGAAAAAACATTAAATTTTATTTTAAAAGTGATAGTTTAAATATTATGGAAAATAACAATAATTACACCTCTGCACAACATGACTTAGGTTTAGCTGGAAATTTAGCTAAAACATTTATGCATAATCCTTTAACACTGCTTTTATTAATAGCTTGTTTTGCTATTGGTTTTGCAGGTTTGATTATGACTCCAAGACAAGAAGACCCACAGATATCTGTTCCTATGGTGGATATTTATATTGGTTATCCTGGAGGATCATCGATAGAAGTATCCAGCCTTGTTGCTGAGCCTCTAGAGCGCCTAATGTCAGAAATTCCTGGTGTAAAACATGTTTACTCTGCTTCTATGCATGGTCAGGCAATGGTTACGGTACAATTTGAAGTAGGCGAGCAAATGGGACCTTCTTTAGTTAAATTGTATGATAAATTAAACTCTAATATGGATCGAATTCCTCCAGGTGCTACGCAACCTCTGGTTAAACCTAAAGGGGTTGATGATGTTCCAATGCTAACAGTAACTTTCTGGTCTAAACAGGTAGATGATTCAGCCTTAAGATTAATTACTTTAGACGTAATGCAGGAATTAAATGAAATAGCTGATACCAGTCAGAGTTTTGTAGTCAGCGGTCGTAAAGAACAATTAAGAATTGAAGTTAAACCTGAGCGCTTGACGGGTTATGGTTTAAGTTTGCAACAAATTGCGCAAACCATCAGGGCTGCAAATACAGAAAAAACGGTTGGTGATATTGAATCGGGAAACAAAAATTTTGAAGTTATTACGGGGTCATTTTTAAGAACTGCTAGAGAAGTTGAGCAGCTAGTTGTAGCAATACAAAATGGTAATCCTGTTTATCTAAGAGATGTTGCGGATGTGATTCATGGTCCAAGTGAAACACATAAAATGGTTAATTATTATACTGGTCCCCAACACCATAGCAATCATGACCACATTGCTAATGGCGAAGCAGCGGTA
The DNA here is from genome assembly GCA_045047105.1 of Pseudomonadota bacterium. Taxonomy (GTDB): domain Bacteria; phylum Pseudomonadota; class Gammaproteobacteria; order GRL18; family GRL18; genus JADGAU01. Next base: position 14,663 of record JASFYQ010000023.1, read on the forward strand.
ACTCTTGCAATAGCAAAAAAAGAAGGCACTAATGGTGTTACTGTAGCGAATGAAATCCTGGCTCGCCTTGAAACTATGAAAGGGCGCTTAATTCCAGGTAATATCCACACCGAAATTACCAGAAACTATGGTAAAAGTGCTAATGATAAAGTAAATGGCCTGATGTTTAAACTGGTCATAGTAACCATTGCTGTAACCCTGCTAATCTGGTGGTTTCTTAATTGGCGTGCAGCATTAGTGGTAGCAATTGTTATTCCTAATGTTATTTTAGTGACTATTTTTATTGCATTAATTTCTGGTTATACCATTGATAGAGTGAGTTTGTTTGCTCTGATTTTTGCCATTGGTATTCTGGTTGATGATGCAATTGTTGTTATTGAGAATATGTATCGCCGCTGGGGATTAGATGGCACTATTGATGATAATACAACAGTAGATGCGGTCAGAGAGGTAGGTAATCCTACTATTTTAGCCACTTTTACCGTAATTGCTGCATTATTACCTATGGCTGCAGTACGTGGAATGATGGGCCCATATATGGAACCCATTCCTGCACTGGGTTCTGTTGCAATGTTATATTCATTATTTGCAGCCTTTGTTTATACTCCCTATTTAGCTTTACTGTTTAAACCTTCCATGAAAATGTTGGATGCCATGGAAAAGAATGAACATAAAACAGTAGAAAAATTAGACACCTTATATCGTCATACTTTAACGCCCTTAATAAGAAGTAAAACCAAAGGATTTATCTTCTTAGCATCACTGTTTATAGTTTTTTTTGCATGTACTACTCTTTTTTACACCAAATCAGTACGTGTAAAAATGATGCCTTTAGATAATAAGCCTGAATTTAATATAATAATTAACTTCCCAGCGGGTACCGCGCTAACTGCCACTGCAAACTTAACTCGTCAATTAGCTGAAATAGCCAGGCAACATAATGAAGTTGTTGCTTTACAATCTTATGTTGGAACAGCATCTCCATTTAACTTTAATGGTTTGGTTCGCCATTATTATATTCGTAACAAACCCTGGCAGTCTGACATTCAGGTACAACTAGTGGGTAAAAAAGAACGGGAAAAAACCAGTCATAAAATTGCTATAGCAATGCGAGCTGATCTGCAAAATTATATTAACAAAGAGGTTGAAGAAGGTATTTATAGCGAAAAGTCAAAACCAAGAATTCAAGTGGTTGAGATGCCTCCTGGCCCACCTGTATTACAATCCGTAGTTGCTGAAATCTATGGCCCTACTGATGAAGAGCGACGTCAGGTTGCATCCGATATAACTGAAATGTTTGAAAAAGCCAAATATATTGATGATGTAGATAACTTAATGCAAGAAGAATATGATACCTGGCGTTTTAATGTAAATCGTGAAAAAGCTTTAAGAGCAGGAATATCAGTAGACACAATTAATAAAACACTTGAAATGGCAATGGGTGGTTATATTTTGGGAGATATAAAAGACGGCTCTCTTTTAGAACCTACAATGATTATCTTACAGTTACCCTTAGATCTTCGCTCAAATTTTGCAAATCTAACGCAACTACCCATACCTACGCAGATGGGAAGTAGCATACCCTTATCTGAATTAGGCTCTTTTGTTAAGAGTAAGCAAGATCCTATTATTTTCCATAAAGATCTACGCTCAGTTGAGTTTGTGACAGGCGAAACGGTAGGAGATTTGGCTTCTCCAATTTATGGTATGTTTGAAGTAGAAGACATGTTAAAAGAATATAAGGGACCCAGAGGTGAAAAGATTTCGGGCGATATGTTAGGTGCTCCTGAAAAGTCAAACTATTCTTCATTTGAGTGGGCTGGAGAATGGACTGTAACCTACGAAACTTTCCGTGATATGGGAATAGCCTTTGGTATTGCGGTAATCCTTATTTATATGCTAGTAGTGTGGGAGTTTGGTAACTTTACCTTGCCTGCTATTATTATTTCACCTATCCCGCTTACTTTAGTTGGTATTATTCCAGGTCACTGGATTATGGATGCAGACTTTACTGCAACCTCAATGATTGGTTTTATTGCACTTGCAGGTATTATTGTTCGAAATTCCATTTTATTAGTGGATTATACCAGAGAGCAGATTAGCGCAGGTATTGATGCAGAAGAAGCTATTGTTATGGCATGTATTACCAGAACACGGCCGATTATTATTACTGCGTTGGCACTGGTTGTGGGTTCAACGGCTATCTTATTTGATCCCATATTTCAAGGTATGGCAATTTCTCTAATGTTTGGTGTGGTCATTTCAACCTTACTTACCTTACTGGTTATTCCCTTAGGATGTAGTAGTGGTAGAAAATCATTTCAGAGTTCTGATCAAAATGTTGGAAATGATTATTGTAGAATTGAGGATCATAAAGCAAATTTATCAAATAAGGGGTTTTTTAGTTCTTTGCTTCAGGTTTTAGGAAAGGTCTTATTTTTTATTTATAGTATTGTTAGTATCTTAGTTAGTTGGGTTATGATTATTATTGAAATGATTCTTAATCTATTTCGCAAAAAAAAGCCGGTAGTACAAAAAGTAAATAAAGCTCCAATGAGTACGGCTAAAAAAGTTACAGCAGAAGTTGATAAATCAAAATCTACAACTAGTCATTCTTCATCAGAAGATAAAAGCAATACTAAACAGGAAGAGCAAACTAGTGGTGCAGCTAAAGAGGTAAAAATAGTTGCGGATTCTTCAACTAGTAGTACAGATGTTAATGCTGGAACTGTTGTTAATGCTGGAACTGTTGTTAAAGAGGAAAAAAAGGATACTACAGATGATGCAATAAATGTAACAGAGCAAGTTGTGGCAGAGGTGTCTAAAACTGCTGTTAAAGAGGGCGTTAAGGAAGAAAAAGAGCAGATAGAAACATCAATAAAAGAAGTTTCTAAACCCGAAGTAAAAGAAAAATCTTCAGCTGATACCGTTATAGAAAAACCACAAGAAAAAGCGGCGCCAGCAAAAAAGAAAGCAGTCACAAAGAAAAAAGTAGCTACCAAGAAAAAAGCAGCAACGAAAAAAAAAGTGGCAGCTAAAAAACCAATAACAAAGAAAAAATCTGTGCCTACTAGTGGCAGTACGGTAAAAAAATCAAGAAGGGGAATTAGATTAAAGGGTGATTTGTAATTATAACTGATTATTTGAAATCTAAACTTTGATATACGTATTTTGACCCAATACACCAATAACTATTAACAGGGGCTACTTTAGGAGGATTTATGAAATTATTTGCAAAAGCAGTAACAGCGTCAATTTTAGCAGGTGCAGTACTACTTCCAATTCAAGCAAATGCTTGGTGGGGTCCTTGGGATAATGGTGGTTACAGCAATAACGGTTACAATAATAATGGTAACTGGAATAATAATGCACATGGTAATGCTTATGGATATGGCAATAGTTATGGGCGTGGTGATGGTCGTGGATATGGCCAGGGCAATGGATATGGTTCAGGCAAAGGCTCAGGTGATGTAGACGGTGATATGGAGTCCAGCTTTAGCTTTAGTGGAAAAGGTAAAGGTAGGGGCCGTGGTAATGCTAATGCTAATGCTAATGCTAATGC
>JASFYQ010000024.1:0-3992 GCA_045047105.1 Pseudomonadota bacterium
GATAATCATGTGCATTGTCATATCCAAAGACACGTCCATTGTCACCCTGATGTAACATTGGGTTTATGAATGCTATGCTGTACTTCATTAACTGGCCTTACTGCTTTTCCCATGCTTCTATTTTTATGAAATTAATACTGAAAGTGTGCATCAAAATTTATTATCCAGGCCATGTAAACTCAACTCTAATGCCACTTGGCTCGTAGCAAATCATATGTTTAGCAGGTCCTTGCCCCAGGGTTTCTGGTGAAAATTCAATTTTTATTCCATTGTTTATTAATTTTTCATAAAGGTTGTTTAAGTCTTCTTCACTTTCAATCTGAAAAGCAATATGGTGCAATCCAATATTTTTATTTTTATTAAACTGAGATAAAGGTTCTTCCTTTACTGCCCACAGCGTAACCATGATATTGCCGTCGCTTACAAATATGGCTGGGTACTCTTTATTTCTACGAACTTCTTTCCATCCTAATAAGGATGTAAAAAAATCTGCACTTTCTTCTAGTTTTGAAACGGTTAGCCCGATGTGATGTGAGCCTTTTGTTATTGGCTTATTCATAGATACTCCTATTTTATTTTTTATATAAGACCTAATATAGCATCATTGATCAAGCCATAATATATGCTGGTCAAAAAGAGTAAAAATTAACTATAGTTTGTGATTGATGGTGTTAAAGTCACACAAAAAAGCAATGTAGTGAAAATCAATTACTCTTTGATTCTAAAATCAATAACCCAAAGCCAACAAAGGCGGGTTAAAAACAACAAAGGGTATTGAGGACACCCACCCCAACAAACCAATCAAGCCTAACATCATAAAAAAAAATAAGGCAATAAAATCAGAAGCTAAATAGGAAATAATAATAAAAATATATAGGCTATATAAATATAGAAATGGCACGCCTGATACGATTTTAACGCCAAACCAATGCTTTCGGATGGCTCTGAAAAAAATATATCTGTTTATACCTTAATGGATATTATCCAAGTTAAATCAACCATAAATAAAAATAATTGTTTGGTAGAAAGAGCATAACAACTTTAATCACACATACTGATGCATTTATTATACATAGCTCAAGATATTTATTATCTAAATAATGATAGCATAATACAAGATTATTTTAGTAATTTTTGAAAACTAGAATATTTCAATTTTGTTACATAGAAGAGAGTGACAATTTGATTTTTCTTTGCTAAGTTTAGTGTTTTAAAATCTTCCCATAGCTCAGTAATAGCAAATACCAATATATAGACAAATCTTAATATGCGTAAGTAAAAACTAAGACAGTCTATATACCTATTAAAAAGAATAAAAATTAACTATAGCCTGAATTATTGAATGACTCTTATTGAGTCATTATTCTAACTACAAAAATACCCATACGGACTGCAATTTGCTAAAATTGATAAACACAAAAAACTGCTTATCAATAAATATAAGGAAAGTTCTTGATAAATATCTACCCCTCAAACCGTTTAGAAAATCTGGTGGTATTGCTTGATAAGGTAATGCAAATGGGGGAGAGTGCTAATATTTTAGAGCCTGAGATTATTCTGGTACAAAGCAAAGGCATGCAGCATTGGCTTAATTTACAACTGGCTGAGCAGCGTGGCATTAGTATGAATTTGGCATTTAGCCTGCCGATGCAATTCTTCTGGAGCCAGATCCGACTTATTTTGGATAAAAATGAGGTTCCAGAACATTCTACCTATACTCGCGAAGTATTAAGCTGGCGAATTCATTCCTTATTAGCCAGTGAAGAGATTATCAATAATAGCCTCTGCTCAGAAGCAACTCGTTACTGGTTAAAGCAATCATCCCCAGCTGCCCAGGCGGATAGTATTGCTGATACTTTCTCTGACCATAATAAACGCTTTCAATTAGCCTGTCAGCTGGCAGATTTATTTGAGCAATATCAGATTTTTCGACCTGACTGGTTACTCGCCTGGGAAAAAGAAGCGCCTGTTCATTGGCAGGCATTAATCTGGAAATTATTAATAAAACAACAGCCTTTACACCCTATTGCTTTATTACAACAGGCTATAGACACTTTACAGCAAAAAAAATGCCACCTGCCTGAGCGGATTAGTTTATTTGGCATTAATACACTGCCTCCATTGTGGCTAGATTTTCTTAGTGAGTTGGGAGAACATACCCAGGTACACTTTTTTCATCTTAACCCCTGTTTTGAATACTGGGGAGATTTAAAAACGGACAAAGCAAATGCTAAACAGCATTTTTATCGTTGGTTAAATAACCCCACTAATATAGATGAAAAGACTAGCGAAGAGCTGACAAATAATCCTCTTTTGTCCAACTTGGGATCTCAGGGAAAAGATTTTTTATTTCTTTTACAAGATAGAAGCAGCATTGAAATCCCCGTTTATGACGATCTCGCTGAAGGCTCTGTTGATGAAACCAAAACTCCCAGTTTATTAAAAACAATTCAGCAGGATATTCTAACGCTATACGATGCACGAATTGATCCCACTATTAAAATTGATAATAGCCTGGTTATAAGCTCTGCACATAATGCGCTGCGTGAAATTCAGGCCTTGCATGACTGGTTATTAATGCAGATTAATAGGGATAAGAGTTTAAATCCCAGAGACATTTTAGTTATGTGCCCCAATGTTGAAAACTATGCTCCCTATGTTGAAGCGGTTTTTGCCCATGGCTGGGGAGATTATAGCGAACAAATTCCACCCTTACCCTGTTCCATTGCCGATCGAGCCCTAAGGGACTCTGAGCCGCTGGTACAGGGCTTTATAGAATTATTAAAATTACCCGATAGTCGCTTTCAGGCCAGCCAAATATTTAGCTATTTACGCCTGCCTGCAATCCAAAGTAAATTTGGATTTAAGCCCGATGATTTAGCCCAACTGGAAGACTGGGTTAAACATGCAGCAATACACTGGGGCATGGATCAAAAGCATAAACAGCGGATCTTATCTACTGCAGAAACAAATGAAAAATTTACCTGGTTGCAGGGCTTGAATCGTTTGTTATTAGGTTTTGCCTATGGCGATCAATCGGCTATTTATAATCAGCAATTATTATTGCCAGATGTAGAAGGGGAGCAAGCGGTACTATTAGGGCAATTTCTGGAACTATTAGAACAGCTGCAATTTTATTCCATACAATTACAACAATCCCGAACGGCTAAACAATGGCAGGAATTTTTACATCTGGCCAAAAAAAACCTCTTTGCAGAGTTAAGTGAAGATAAAAATGCACAGCAAATTATAGAACAGGCTATTGATGCTCTGGGAGAATTTACCCAGCAGGCAAATTATCAGCAAAAAATAGCACATAATATTGTCTATGATTTTTTACTCAGCCACTTTAGCCAGCCAGAACCCAGCCGTCAATTTATGGCTGGACAGGTTACTTTCTGCTCTATGGTGCCAATGCGTAGTGTGCCATTTCGCATTATTGCCGTATTAGGTCTTAATGAGGGCGAATTTCCTCGCCAGCGTTTACCCATGGGCTTTGACCTGATGGCCAATGAGCCACAACGTAAAGGCGACCGCTCCCGGCGAGGGGATGATCGTTACCTGTTTTTAGAAGCACTGATTTCAGCCAGAGACAAGTTATATTTAAGTTATCAGGGGGTGGATATTAAAACCAATAATAACCGTGAACCTTCTCTGGTTCTACAAGAATTAATGAATTATGTAGAGCAGGCCTATGGCTGGCAATTAACATCGGGTGAAAAGCAGCAACTACTAAAAATCCCTCTACAAGCATTTAGCAAGGAAAACTATCAACAGCCCTTACAGAGTTTTAATAAGAACTGGTTACAACTGAATGAAAAGGGCAGAGCTCGTAATAATTGGCAAAAAATAATTAGTGATAATAAGCTGATTGATAGTCTTGCTGAAAATAAAGAAGTTAAACTCACAGCTGAAGATCTTATTCGGTTTTTTGATAACCCATGTCAGCTTTTTGCCCAGCAGCAACTGGGATTATATTTAGAGCAACAGCA
>JASFYQ010000025.1:0-26384 GCA_045047105.1 Pseudomonadota bacterium
GTTTCAATCCACGCACCCGTGTAGAGTGCGACTGTCATTAACTAACCAGCTGATAATTATGGCTAAATAAACTTATTACCGCTAATCTTCAGTTAGTTACTTAATTTTATACTAAATTGTAAAAGAACTACAATAATTTATAATTAAATCAAGGGATATACTACTCAGCTAATCTGGTAGTATTTAATGAGAGCCAGATGTTAGCGATTACAATATGAGTGCATCACGAAGTGGGTCAACAACAGGTTTTGCTCCAACGTGTTCTACTCTGCGCCTGCCTTTTTTACCAAGAAAATAAAATCGTAGACTGTCTACATCAGGGTCAAATATTTCCATAAGATCATGTTTTAATATGGTGAAATCTGCTGGTGCTACTTCACATTCAAATACTGAGTTCTGTACACGCATACCATAATCCAGACATGTTTTAGCAATATTTCTCAAGCGTCGACAACCACCTTCAGTCACAACGCTTACATCATAGGTAATTAATACTAACATACTTATTTCCCGTTATTTTAAAAAATAAGGTGGGTAATACTCTGTATCGCCACGCAGGTGTCTTGCCAGTAACATAGCCTGACAGTGTGGTAATAATCCAATTGCTACAGATTCTTGCAGGTAAGGATGGATAACTTCTACCTGTTTACGTTCCTGCCAGGCAATTAAAAATTCTTTTCGAGCTTTATCTGTTAACCTTACTGCGCCGCTAGCTTCCGTAATAAAATCATTCAATTTAACTTGCTGACGATTTATCAGGGTTAAAACAAACCTGTCAGCCCACGGTGAACGAAATTCTTCTAGCAAATCCAGAGCTAAACTAACTCTTCCTGGTCTGTCCTGGTGTAAAAACCCCACATACGGATCTAACCCAACACCCTGTAATGCTGATGCACATTCATGGGTGATTAATGTATAGGCATATGACAACAAGGCATTAACCGGATCAGTTGGAGGACGGCGGACACGCCCGCTAAAGCTAAAACCTTTAGCACGCAATAATTGATTAAATACGCCAAAATAACAATTGGCAGCATCACCTTCCATGCCCATTGTTTCTTCAACTGAAGCTGCATTTTGCACACGGCGCAGGCTGGATGCTAATTTTATAATGGCTTTGGATAAAACAGAATTATCACCATGATTACGAACTTCACGCATCAGGATAGAACGGCCATTGGCAATCTTTGCGGCCACCATAAGTCGAGCAATTAATAGTGATTTAGTATTATCATCTGCCCAGCGATACTGGGTACGACGAAGTAAAACATTACCACTTTGTTTACCTTGTACCCGCGCTAAAAATTTTCCATATTCAGTATAAAATGACAGCCCTATTCCTTTTTCTCCACAATAGCCCATTAAAAACGGGGAAACAGATATTTGACCAAAACAGAGAATATTGCTAATAGTCAGAGCGGGAAATTGTGCTAATTTTTCTTTGCCATTTTTGATAACAATGGTTTCTCGTTCTTTGTGCAGATAGCTTTCCTGGCGAGTGATATAAAGTGTATTGAGTAGTTTTTTCATACTTGTTTTTAGAGATCGAAAAGCTCATTAATGTATTTTTTAGATTGATCATGCCTGAAAGATTGTGGTTCACATAAATCTTTTAGGGAACAGGCGCGGCAGCGCTTAATATTCTCAGTTGGTGGTGGTGTTTTTCCCAAACTTAATAAATCATGCGCGTCAGCAATAATAGAAGTAGTGATCTGGCGTAAATTACTGTCAATTTTGACTGCTTCACGCCGTCTGGTTTCCCAATACCAGATAGCACCTTCTGATACGATTGTTTGACGCATTTCTTCAATGCACAAGGCCTGAGCACAAAGTTGTATGCGATCCCAATCTTGGGTTTTAGACTTGCCACGTTTGTATTCAACAGGAAAATATTTTACGGTTTTATTAATGGGAGAGGTTTCGATTTCCAATAAATCCATTATTCCATTAATTTTATATTGATCCGATTTAATCAATACACTGCGTTCAAAACGACAGTTGCCACGCTGTTCTGAAATATTCGAATCCACCCTTTCATGTAATAGATTACCTTCTGCTGTATAACGATTATCACTCCAAACCTGTTCAATATGAATTAAAGCAAATTGGCGTGGACAATAGGCATAATGTTGCAAAGCAGAGATATAAATAAAACGTGCTTTTTCTCTCATAATTTTGAACTATATGATCATTCCAGATATTATTTTTCATTTATGCTGCAAAGCGAAGAACTTCAATTTCTGCATGACGGCTAATAGCATTTTCAGCCAGAGTCATTACCTGTTCACTAATCTCTTCACTTAAGTAATATTCACCACAATTTTCACAAATTTGAGCAGGCACTTTTTTAATGATAATTGAAGAGTCACCACGGTTTAAAGTCACCGTTGTATAACCTTCCCGAGTTGCGCCTTGTTTACAAATCATGCATTTCATTATTGTTAAAACCCATCAATTTCTTCAGGTTCTAGCCCATCAAGACTTGACAGTGTATAACTTCCATCATTATTTACGGCGAGTGTTTTATGCACTTTAGCCGATGAATATTGGCCTGATTTATTATTATGTTTCCACCAAATCACTTTTTCTACTACCATGCTACCTTCTGGCCTAGCCGATGAGGCATCACCTTCAAATAATTTAGGAAAAACTATCTTTAGCTTTTCAGCATCTTCATCACTAAAACCAGTACGATCGGCAAGTTGAGGCGACATTGCACCATAGGTAACATAAATGGCTTTATCAACACGATGTTTCATGCCCATTGTATCTGAGCCTTTTTTACTACCATCACCTTCACCACTAACACTTTTTGTTATTTGGGTACTGGTAATAGTCACGGGTTCAGAGCTAAATGCTGATTGAATTGATACTGGTCCACGGATTGCAATTGACACACCTTCTTTAGCCTCGTTTTTAAAAGCAAATAATTGACCAAAAGTTCGTACATCAATCCATTTAGCACAAGCTTTGCGAGTCGCTTCTTCTGATGAGGTTTTTTTAGAATTAAAAATATCTTTACCTAAACCAAACTCCTCTGATATAGCTCTTTCTTTAAGGCTGGGCATACCATCAATTTTTGTGGCATCAGATTGTACAAAAATCTGTTCGTCTGATTCTAATAAACGATCACGAATTTTACGTTTAAGACAAACATCCGTTATTTCCCCATATCCTTCATAATCAGTACGAGGTCTATTACTATTAAGTGGATCTCCATTTGGATTGGCATTTTTGACACTTAAAATTAAAGCAAAATCAATTTTATGTTGTAAACTCATTTTATTTATTCCTTTTATTATTTAAACTTAAGTTTCTATTTAATATTCAGTTTCATCATTATCTGTCTTTTTGTTTTTATGACGAAGTGCTAATCGTTGGGTGTGATAAGCCAATAAAAACTCACCACTTAATGATTTATCACTGATAAAATCTTCTGCTTGAAAAAGATCCATCACATCATCCATCAATAATTGAATATTATGTAAATACCCTGCTCTATTATTTTTAAGACGTTGAATATAAGGCTGTAATGCTAACTCAATATTTCGCCATGTGGATGCAGGTCTTTCAGCAAAACGCTGCATTAATCTTGCCGCAGTGGTTGGACGATTTTCTCCAGCTACATAAAGAGCCATGTCTTCAAGTTGTTCGGCAATTGCTAATAACCGACCATATAGATAATCCCTTGAATCATTATTTATTTCTAATGCCATTTTATATTCCTTTTGTTGATTATTACGCTTGCTATAACCCTTGAATAAAGCACAGGCAACACATAAATCTTTTTCCCATGCTAACTTTTCTGATTGAATTGAAGAATATTGATCCGATAATCGTTTAATATTTCGGTTAGACGCCCTATGAACTGATTTTAAAACTAAATCAAGAGGAAAATTTTGTGATTCAGTTATACAAGCTAATATTCTGTCAACCGTATTTTTCTTTAATGAATCGGTAATATGGCTTCCATAAACAGCTTCCCAAATTGTATGAGGAGAAGGAGAACTAATTGGCCAAATCGTTTTAACTTTTGGTTTTTTTTGACCAATATCTTCCTCAATATAATGACGTTGGAACCACGCAAAATCATTATGCCATTGTGAAATTTTTTCTATATAATCATCAGGAAAAAATTCTTGATAATAGGTGATTGCCATACGCCCCGGTGTTGCAGAGTCAAGTCCCATAATGACAATATTATCTGTTTGCGAAAAATTGGCCTGATAACCAGACAAATACTTGTTCAAATTTCTTGCAAAGGATTGTCCAAGATCAATGGTATGATCAATTTGTTGTTCATTGGTTGTTTGTATTTCTTCGAGAGGCATATTAGCTAACGCCAATAAGCTATAACTATCTTTCATCAATTCTGGAATTTCAGTAGTCGACACGGCCCAAGATATAATAAATTGAGTATCATTTCTAAAACAATTGGGCTGTAAAATTAGCCAACGTAATGCATTATGTGCTTTTTGGGTCACATCAAAACCAATACCAACAGATTGAGTACCATTTTGTTGAATAGTCTTATTACTATCGGTAAATCGTCCTCGAAATGTAAAACCACTGGAATCATTTGAAGATATTATTTTTGCTCCATCACCAGCCCATCTTAAAAACCTAGGATGATTTGCAGCAACCCTTGATTCTTTTCCTGTAATATAACAAAAACCATCTTTACTATTATAATTCTTATCATAGTCTATCCATGATTGAATTAATTCTTCATCTTCCCAAGTCCCTGATATAGGATTCCCATGTTCTTCAACTTTCCACCGAATAAAAGTTTTATCTACAGTAATTTTTTGACTAGTCCCATTAAATTTCTTTATTTTTAAAGGAAATTCAAATTCATTTGATAAATCACTCCAAAGAGAGCCATTTAAAAGATAGTTATAAATAGCAGAAAGTTTTGTATGAGATGCATCAAACTCCACCCAACTTTTTAATTGCTCCATATATGCATTTAATTTTGCAGCTTTGATATTGGGGTAATCTGAAGCACAATAGCTTAATTCTTCACATAAAGGATGTGGTGCATTCTTACTTCCTGAACGCCCAGCAGAAGACTCTGATGCAGGGATTAAAGTTGCACTATTAGTTCCATCTAGTATTTTGGAGCGTGATTTTATATATTGTCCAGATAAGCTAATAACTACTTCAATATGAGCATTTTTTACAAAATGAGATATTGGCCATGGGGGATTACTACCATTTCTTTCACAAAAATCATTGATGTGATCATATGTATCATATAATTTAGCCATCCAAGTCATAATTGCTTCTCCTCATCTTCAACCGAGAGAAAATTATCGCCTTCATGGAAATCTTTAGGCAGCATAGGACGAATAACATGTTTAGTGTCACATTGGTTGGGCTGAGGAAACTCTAAAATACCTTTTCTCATAGTTGCCTGCCAAAAACGACTAGATAATTCATTAACCCCCGTCTCATCAGGATAATCAAAACTATGAAACATCAACCCAAAACTTAGTTCAGGAGTATTATCATAAGCTCCTTCACCTTCTCCAAATTTACATGGCACCACATAGGCTTGGCAATCCCTTGTACCGAGAAAAACATCTTGTCTTCCTCCTTTGTTAATTGAACGTTTGGCAATTGCAAAATGTTTACCATCAATCCAATCCTTTTTTAATTCTGGACGATATTTATTGAATTCAAAATGTGCTTCAACTTGATATTCAACATCATGTAAAAAAGTATAAATAGCTAAACTATTACCACCACTCCATACCAAGGGTTTTGTACCTTTAGTTTGCGTCCGTAATGGTTTCATCACACGTACTCTATCAACAATCCAAATAATGGAAGGCTTCCAATAAATGGATTTTAAAACACCTTTAATCGCTTCATAAGTGGGTAAATGATAAGAGCATTTTTCACCACCAATTTTTGTAACGGGATCGGTAAATAAAGCATAGCGTCCATAAACTTTAAAACTAACACTATTTTTGGGTGTGTCGTGCATATATTTCTCCTATACCATTGCAAAGGTCATTTGTTCACAAACTTTTTCTGATAAGCCAAAATCTTTACTATAATATTTTTCATCTAAATAATAGATACCTTCACCTTCTTGGATCTCATAGATGGCACCTTCTGGTAAACGTTTCCACACATTGGGAAAGACATTAACACTAAATTGCTGGGCTTGTGCTAGAAGCATTCGATAAGTTTTAACATCAAATTCTTTAGCCACTCGACATAATTCAGAGATAACGTCTTTTGCTTCATCATTGTAAGGTACAATGATTGCTTTTGTTGGTGAGTCAATAGCTTTAAAAATTTTCCCTGCACTCATAAATGACTGCTTTAATAAATAAGCAGGCTGGCTATTTTTTCCTATATTCAATGGATTATTGCTTAATAAATTAAGCAAGGTATCATCTCTTTCAGACTGTTTTTTAGGTATTTTATAATCCATCTCTTTAGCTCGGTTATAAAAATAGTAATTAAAATACTGATTCATCGCTTCTGGTGAAAACATATTTTCAAAACCTTCACTAAGAACTCTTTTAGTGGCCTTGATTCCTTCTCTAATATCAGATAATAAATCTATTGATTCATTATCAGGGTTAATGACGTGAATAGTGGCAGTTTCAAGCAGTCCGTTTCTATTACACCTGCCAGCAGCTTGTGCAATTGAATCTAACCCCGCTAAAAAACGTATGACCGAAGCAAAATCCACATCAACACCTGCTTCAATAAGTTGAGTACTAATGCATAAGAGAGGTAAGCCTTTCTCTAATCTCTCTTTTACTTCTTTAAAAATAGCCTTTCGATGGGCAGGACATAAGTTGGTACTTAATTGAAAAATTGAGTTTTCATCAATACTTAAACAAGCCTCCTGATAAAGTCTCTTTGCCCAGTCTTTAGTATTGACAATAATTAAACAACTTCCTAGATCATTAAATTCATTAATAGCCAGTTCTGCAATTTGTTTTACATTCCAGCCTTCTATTCGTACTTTATTACTCAGTTTTACACGTTCTAAATTTTTAAATAATTGTGATACATCTCTAATTAATTCATTTTCTGTTGGGATAGATAATTGGCCTTTTTTAGGTGATTTTAGTTGATCAAGTAAAGGTTGGGTTGCCGTACAAAGTACTGCCGTAGTCTTTGTATAATTGGTTAAAAAATTAAGTGAGTTACAAAATAAATGGACACAATTAATTGGCAGTGTTTGTATTTCATCAAATATCAGCACACTATTGGCTAATTGATGCATTTTCCTAACACTTCGTGTTCCACCTGAAAATAAAACCTCAAGAAATTGAACCATTGTGGTCATCACAATCGGTGCATCCCAGTTTTCACTAACTAATTTACTGTGCCAATTTTGTTTTTCTGGTTCAAGGTTTGAATGCTGTTCTAAAATCCATGGGAATTTATCTTTTGAACATTCTAAAACCTCACGTAAGGCTTGAGCATTTTGCTCAATAATTGACGTAAACGGTATAATGTAAATAATTCGATCTAACTTATGATGTGCGGCATGATTTAATGCATAACGTAAACTGGCATAAGTTTTACCCCCTCCTGTTGGCACCGTAAGGGTATAAATACCCTGTATTTCTTTTGCACGTTGTTTACAGGTATTTGAAATATCACGACGCAGTTTATCTATGTCTTTTTCACCTTTGAATTCTTTAATCGCTTGTTCAAGACGGTTGACAGGAATCGACCAATCTATAGATTGATTATTTCTATGGGATGTATTATCGGGTAATTCAAAATCAGAACTATTGATACGATCTGCATCAATCAGGCAACTAAACAATATTTTTGTCCAAAAACCAAGGTTAAAACATCTAATAAGTTCATGCTTTTCATTTTTAACCACTTGCTCAAGTTCTTGTAAAACATCACTCATTAATTGCTTGTTCGTCAACTTTTCAATCTTCTTCAGGTAATGTTCAGGAGCATTTTCTATACATTCTTTTAAATGAGTATCCTCTTCTACTTTTTTCATTCGTTTAAAAAAACTATTTTTACCATCAGGTTTTAAACAATCAATAAGTCCACTATGGTGTGATGCAATACATAAGGATAAAATTTGACCAACTAATTGTTCCCCTGCATTCCGTTGTTTACAAACTTGCCATAGCCACTGAGCACCAGCAGAAGAATGATCAATTTTTCCTTTAAGTTTTTTAAAATCGACATAATCTTCTTCATCTTCGTCTGGGTTAAGCTTTCCCGTTGCTGACTTGATGTAACATTGAAATAGTTTGCTGTACTTGCCGAAATCATGTAATAAACCAATGAGTTGCCCAATTTTAGAAGTACCCAGTTTCATTGATAATTTAGAAGTGATTTCCCCAACTTCTTGTAAGTGTACTTCAAGAAGCTGATCTTTTTTATCTATTTTTCTAGTATGTGCTATATAATTTCCATTTTTCCTTTTTTTCATAAATATCTCATACCTTAAATATTAAAGTAATCTTGGTTTACTGCTTAAAATTTCCTAGCAAATTTAGCAGTCTCTAATAAATGCTCTGATAGCTCATGAGTCTTATCCCATTCTTCTGAATCTATTTTCTTTTTTACATGAGCAACATATGAAGTAGGCTTGTTTTTTTGTTTAACCAACATGTATCACCAAAAATTTAAATTACACAATTAAATTTACTTTAAATATTATTTAATAAAAATTATGCTTTGATTAAAAACTATTCACTTACAACAGGTAATGATTTAATCATAGCATTTATATTTTTTGCTCAGTACCTGCAAATGAGGTTTTTGCCAAAAAAAACATACTTATTTTTAATAACTAATCTATAAAACACTGCAATTCAAAAATGTACATTTACTGATCATGCTAATCTCCTTAATTTTTATCCATTGATTTTATAATTAGCTTACTTTATTATTTAATACATGTATATGATGATTACATGTACGTATCGCATTTTCAGGCAGATAAACTCATTTTCTCTACAAATAAAGGAAATATTTATGGCACGCCCAAGCAATAACTCTGACTGGCCTTATCGTTGGGATTTATTATTACGCTATCGATTAATTGAAATTATTGCTTTATGGGAAGGACGACTTACCACCAATGCTTTAATAAAAGCCTTTGGTATTGGCAGGCAACAGGCGTCTAAAGATATTAATAGTTATATTCGGGAGATTTCGTCTGATAATCTGGAATACGATAAGCAGCTTAAGGGCTACAAACCAACTGAACAGTATAAACCCGTTTTAACTCAGGGAACGGTTGACGAGTATTTACATATGCTGAATACTCGCCGTGATTTAGTCAGCCATTTTACTTTTCTGGATATTCAACAGGCTAATACCGAAATTGTATCCCCTCTTATCCGATCCGTTAAAGCTGAATTTATTCGCCCTATTATTAAAGCTTGCCGCGAACAAAAACGCCTGGAAATACAATATGCTTCGCTCAGTTCTGCTGATGCAGAATATCGAGTGATTACACCACATACTCTAGTGTATTCTGGTTATCGCTGGCATGTTCGGGCTTTTTGTGAAAAAAACAAACAGTACCGAGATTTTGTCTTGTCTCGAATAAAAGATATTCCCGATCCTGTTTTACCATCTGATAATGGTATACAGGAGGATATTGCCTGGAATACTATTATTGAATTAATTATTGTTCCTGATCCCCGATTAAAACCTTTTCAGATACAAGTTATTGCAAATGATTATGGAATGAAAAGCTCTGCTACACAAAATAAAACGTTATTAATTAAAACCAGAGCGGCATTGGCTGATTATTATTTACAATTTTTAAGAATTGATAATGAGATTAGTTTTGCTGATCCCTTAAAACAACAATTAGTTATAGAAAATCGTGATGAAATTCAGCAGTGGCTGATACAAGCTTGATAATATTAAATTTAAGCTAACTCAATAATACTTGTGCCTATAAGCAGGTTAATTTATAGTTAAAACAAGTTATGTATCTTTTATTTTAATTCGTGTTTTGTTTCAGGAGATAAAATCAGGTGACCTTTTCAATTGTTGGTTTTGATGCGGATAATGGCGATTTAGGTATTGCGGTACATTCTAAATTCCCTAATGTACGGGCAACTATTCCTTTTGCTCAGGCTGGAGTTGGAGCAATTGCCACGCAATCTTATTGCAATACCAGTTTTGGCCCTAAAGGTCTGGATCTGCTTAAAAATGGCGCTACTCCACAACAGGCTGTGGATATTTTAATTCAAAACGATGCCGATAAAGATTATCGGCAACTGGGCATTATTGATGCTAAGGGAAATAGTGCTAATTTTACAGGGGCAAAATGTTTTGACTATGCAGGGTCTTATATCGGTAAGAATTTTTCAGTGCAAGGCAATGTCCTGGCTGGCGAAAAGGTAATAAAAGAAATGGCCAATGGTTTTATTGAACAATCAGGATCGCTTGCTAAAAAATTAATGAATGCCTTACTTAAAGGACAAAATGCGGGTGGTGATCGTCGAGGGCAACAATCTGCGGCATTGTTAGTGGTTAGAAAAAATGCCGGCTATGGCGGCTTTGATGATCTCTATGTGGATATTTCTGTTTATGACCATAAACAACCTATTGATGAGCTATTTCGATTATATGAGATTCATCGTCTTACCTATTTTACCAGTAAAGAAAAAGATCTGGTTAGCCTAGACAATGCAATTGCTACAGAAATTCAAAATATACTCTGCCAAAGAGGTTTTTATAATGGCAATATTGACGGTAAATATAATCAGCTAACTCAACAAAGCTTACATGATTTTATGGGCTGGGAAAATTATGATGCACGTATTCGTAGCGATAATTTAATTGATTTGGAAATTCTTGCCGATATTCGTGCTAAACACCAACAATGGATGCAACAAAATAACTAGTTGGTGAGTAATTACGATAAGTTTTAAAATAAAAAACCCAGTACTAGACTGGGTCAAAAAGAGACTCACCCTATATCAGGAAAGCAAGCCTCAGGGGGGGGTATTTTTTTTGCTTAGTGAATGAATAATCCACCGTTTACTGGAAGATTAACACCAGTAATATAAGTGCTTTCATCACTTGCAATAAATGCAACAGCAGCTGCAATTTCTTCCGGGTTACCCATACGACGCATAGGAATACCCGCTACAATTGAATCACGTACATCATCACGCATTGCAGCAGTCATTGCTGTATTAACATATCCTGGAGAGATAGTATTAGCAGTAACGCCTTTGGTTGCGCCTTCATAAGCTAGAGACATGCTAATTCCGTGCATACCTGCTTTAGCAGCGGCATAGTTTGCTTGACCAAATTGACCACGCTGACCATTAACAGAAGATATATTAATAACACGACCAAAACCTTGCTCAATCATTCCATTCCATACTGGGCGAGTTACATAATAAACACTGTTTAAGTTAGTGCTAATAACTGAATCCCATTGTGAACCGTCCATTTTCTTAAACATGCCATCACGAGTAATGCCAGCACAGTTAACAACAATCTCAACACGACCATGTTTTTCAATGATGCTATTCATCATACCAGCTGCATTTTCTTCACTTGCAACATCACCGGTAATAACTTCGATATCAGTATTATTTTCAGTTTGCCATGCAGCAATTTTTGCTTCTTCTGAGCTATGAGCTACTGCAATAACAGTTGCACCTTCTGCTTTTAAACGTAAACATATAGCAGTACCAATTCCGCCCATACCACCAGTTACAACAGCGACTCTATTTTCTGAACCCATGTGTTCAATCTCCTTAGTTAAGCAAATAATAATTTAGCGATCAATATGTTTTGGTCGTCTAGTTAATATCATTTTATTAATCTAACTGGGATATTCATGCCCTGGTTAGAATTTATCTTCGCAGTATACTCTGTAGCCTTGTTATGCAGCCTTGTTATGCAGCCTTGTTATGCAGCCTTGTTATGCAGCCTTGTTATGCAGCCTTGGTTATGCAGCCTTGGTAGCATTTTTTGCTGTATTAACAGCTTCTTTAACTGTTGATTCTGCAAAGCTACGGTATTTTACACCAGCTTCTTGAACTATCTCAATTGATTCACGTGCTTTTCCAACCATGTCTTGAGTAAACTTACGAGTGAAGTCGATTTGACCACGTACAGCGTCTGGTATGTTTTTTGAATCTTTAAAAGTTTGAGTGTGTGCTATTGTGCTTTCTACTGCAGTATTAAATGCTACAACTTGATTTTGCATCAACTGGTTCCACAAGTTCATTTGAAGTTCGCCTAGTTGCTTCATGTTATCACTTGCTTTAGTAGTTATATCAGAAACCATTTTTATTGTATCTTCATTAGTTATCATGTTATTTGTCCTCAGGCTAAAATTTATTTACGAATTGCTTCTTGCTGCATTGCGTCATTTGTTGCATTGCAATATATAGCATTAGCAAAGGACTGTCAACAATTACTTTGTGCAACGCATCAAAATAATTATTTAGAAGATAAAAATTGAATTATTTTTTGGAACTATCCTTAGGATCGGATGTTTTTGAAACGTCAAATAAATTGGCCCAGGTAGCCATATTTTGTTCTGCCATACGTGTCATAGCAGTAAGAGGATCGCTATTCATTTGCTTTTGTTGCTGGGTAAAAAGCTGCAGACTTTCTTCAATGTATTTTGCAAACATACCCTGTAAAGTACCACCATAGAAGCGAATAATTTGCTGCAAGGTTTCTGCTGAAAACATCGGCTCGCCAGAGGCTTCTGCTTCAATAATTATCTGTAATAAAACACTGCGGGTAATATCTTCATCTGTGGCTGTATCTATAATTTTTATGCAGGCTCCACTAGTAATCAGATTTTTTAAACTGGTAAGGGTTATATATTTACTTGCCTGGGTATCATAAAGACGGCGATTGGGATATTTTTTTATGAGATGGTGAGTCATATTTATATTGTTTTGAATTATAAACAATAGATTATACTCTAATTAAATTATTTACCCCACTAGTAAGTGAGGCAAATATTAATAAAACTTAGATTAACTCTACTGCCATAGCAACACCTTGTCCACCACCAATACATAAGGTAGCCAGACCACGTTTTGAATCACTATTTTTCATTTCGTGAAGCAGAGTAACTAATATACGACAACCGGAAGCACCAATTGGGTGCCCTATTGCAATAGCTCCACCGTTTACATTTACTTTAGCGGTATCCCATTTCATTTCCTGATTTACACACAAAGCCTGAGCTGCAAATGCTTCATTTGCTTCAATACGGTCCAGATCAGCAATTTCCCAACCCGCTTTCTCTAAACATTTTGTTGAAGCAGGAATAGGACCTGTACCCATTATTTCTGGATCAACACCAGCAGATGAGAAAGCAACAATACGGGCGATAGGATTAAGGCCTAATTCTTTTGCTTTTTCTTCTGTCATTACCATTACTGCTGCTGCTCCATCATTAATACCCGAAGCATTACCCGCAGTTACCGTACCATCACGAGAAAAAGCAGCACGTAATTTACCTAAACCTTCCGCGGTAGTACCGGCACGAGGGAATTCATCTTTAGCAAAAACAATGGGGTCACCACGTCGTTGTGGAATTTCAACAGGAACAATTTCATTATCAAAACGGTTATCATTTTGTGCAGCTTCTGCTTTTTGTTGGGATTGTGCAGCAAACTCATCTTGCTCGCTGCGGCTAAATTTCCATTTATCTGCAATATTCTGAGCTGTTCTACCCATATGGTAATCATTAAATGCATCCCAAAGACCATCAACTAGCATAGAGTCAATTAGTTTCCAGTCACCCATTTTTTGTCCATCACGAGATTTGGGTAATACATGTGCAGAAGCGCTCATATTTTCCTGTCCACCTGCAATAACAATATCTGCATCACCACACATTACTGACTGCATAGCAAGATGAACGGCTTTTAGACCGCTGCCACAAACCTTGTTAATAGTCATTGCTGAAGCTTCTACCGGCACACCACTGGCAATACTGGCCTGACGAGCAGGATTTTGTCCACAAGCTGCGGTAAGAACCTGTCCCAGAATAACCTCATCAATATTATCTGCTTTTACACCAGTACGTTCTAGAAGAGCCTCAATTACAATGCTTCCTAGTTTGTGGGCGGGTACACTAGCAAGACTTCCGCCAAAATTACCAACTGCAGTACGTACTGCATCAACAATTACAATATTTTGAGTCACTATTTGTTTTCTCCAAGTTTATTATTCGTGTTGCTATATGATTTAATCGTGTTTGTTGTATTATTAAATATAGAAAATGGTACATCTGTTAAATTGTATCTCATTTTATACTGCAATATTCTTTATTTCATTTGTACCATAAAATATAAAATCACGCAAATTTAACAACAAGTTTTTTTAGTGATCGTAGAACATTTATAGATAAAATATAGACTGTTTTTTACTTTTTAAAAAATAACAGAGTTTCTTATATATAAACTTAACTTACTAATGCTTTGTTTTATTTTAGCATTCTTGTAAACACTTTATTTTATTCGTGTTTATCATCTATGTGTAAAAACTTGGATGTGTCGACACTTTAATAATTGTGAATATTTAATTAAAAATAATTTAAGAAAAATCATCTTTATACTTGACTTTATGTTGCATTGCATCAATAATAAATTATATTGCAGTGCAGCAAATGTTGCATTTTTATTTCAAACACAATAAATGAGAGAATACTATGTCTAATAATCCATTTGATTTTACAAAAATGTTTACCCAATTTGATGCTACTTCAGCTACTTCAGCTATGAATGAGCAAATGCAAAAAATGTTCAGCCAGTACCAAATCCCTAATGTTAATATGAAGTCAATAGCAGAAGCACAACAAAAAAATATTGATGCAGTAACTGCTGCTAACCGTGCTGCTTTCGACGGTATGCAGGAATTAATGACTTGCCAGGCTAAAATCATGCAGGAAGCTATGAAAGAAGGCGCTGACATGGTAAGTAATCTAGATATTAAGGGTGAGCCTAAAGATATTTCAGACAAGCAAACTAAAATTGTTGAAGCGGCAATGAAAAAAGGCTTTGAAAATGCAGCAGATTTAGGTGATATTGTTACCAATACTCAAAAAGAAACCAGCAAATTAATTACTGAACGTTTTGAAGCTGCAATGAAAGAAATTAAAGATTCTGCACCAGCAAAATAATTTGTATAACCTCCGCTTATTATGGGAGGCACTTTCTGCACACCATAACGGGTTGATTTTTTTAAATTAATTTAAAGCTTTACAGGATACAAATATGAGCTCTAGTGACAACGTTAACACCTTAGGATTTTCTTCAATGTCGAAGGGGTTCGAAGCAAATTATAAGCAACTTGAAGAATTAATGAGTAAGTTTTCAAGCTCTCATGAAGATGTAAATTATGACCCATTTAATCTGCAACAAGCATGGAAAGACTGGTTAGCTGCTGCTGCCCAAAATCCAGAAAAATTAGTAGAAGCTAATATGGCCATGATGCAAGATACTATGAAGCTATATCAACAAGCGGCATTACGTATGTGGAACCAGTCTTCTGATCCTGTTATTAAAGAAGAAAAAGGTGATCGACGTTTTCGCCACGATGATTGGAATGAGCAACCTGTTTTTGAAGCGATTAAGCAATCCTATTTATTAAGCTCTAAGTGGATCCGTAAAGTAGTAAGTGATGTTGAAGGTTTAGACGAAGCAACTTCACAAAAAATGGAATTTTTTACTGAACGTTTGTTAGATGCTATGTCACCAACAAACTTTGCTGCAACTAATCCTGCAGTTTTAGAAAAAATTAAACAAACCAATGGTGCAAATCTGGTTCATGGTTTAAAAAACATGCTGGATGATCTGGAAGATGGAGATGGCCAATTACGCATTAAAATGACAGATAATACGGCATTTGAGCTAGGTGTAAATGTTGCAGTAACACCAGGCAAGGTTGTTTTTGAAAACCGTATGTTCCAGTTAATTCAATATTCACCAACTACAGAAACTAGCTTTAAACGTCCATTATTGATCACACCACCCTGGATCAATAAATTTTATATTCTGGATCTACAACCTAAAAACTCTATGTTACGTTGGTTAGTAGAGCAAGGACACACCGTATTTGTTATGTCCTGGATAAACCCGGATGAAAGCTATAAAGATACCGGTTTTGATGCCTATGTTTTAGAAGGTGTTATGGAAGCGGTAAATCAGGTAGAAAAAGCAACCGGTGAAAGCTCTATCAATGCTATTGGTTATTGTATTGGTGGTACTTTGTTAGCCACTACACTTTCGTATATGAAAGAAAAAGGGGATACGCGTATCCATAGTGCCACCTTCTTTACCACTATGATAGATTTCTCAGAGCCTGGTGATTTAGGTATATTTGTAGATGAAGATCAATTACAAAGTCTGGAAGAAAAAATGTCTGAAACGGGCTTTCTGGAAGGCAGAGATATGGCAGGCACATTTAATCTGATGCGTGCTAATGACTTGATTTGGTCTTTTTATATAAATAACTACCTACTAGGTAATGACCCAAGACCATTTGATTTATTGTACTGGAACTCAGACTCAACACGTATGCCTTGCACTATGCATTCTGAATACCTGCGCAATATGTATCTGAATAACCTTTTAGTAGAGCCAGGTGGAATTACTATTGATGGTGTAGCAATTGATATTAACCAAATTGATACTCCAGCATGTTTTATTTCAACAGTTGACGATCACATTGCTCCCTGGAAATCAACTTATGCAGGTGCTAAGCGTTTTAATGGTTCAGTTAAGTTTATTTTAGGTGGTTCCGGACATATTGCTGGAATTATTAATCCACCAGATGCAAATAAATACGGCTTCCGTACTACCAGTAAATTACCAACTGATTGCGAAGCCTGGGCAGAAAAAGCCGAGCAGCATGAAGGTTCTTGGTGGCCTGAATGGCAGCGTTGGATAAAACAAAAAGCGGGCAAGCAGGTTGCTGCACGTATCCCTGGTGATAACCAGTTAGATGTTATTGAAGATGCACCGGGAAGTTATGTTAAAACACGTGTAGTAGATTAATATTAGCCCGCAATCTTCCCCCCCCATGCCAGGTTAAATTAGCATGGTTTTAATATCAGCCAAACTAGCTGTTTTTAATCAACACCACCTGATAGTTTGGCTGCTTTTAAAATTAAAAACCCCATAAAATCACTCAATTCGCTACGCCATCCAAAATATCATAACAACTATAAAATCTTTGTTAAAAGCTCTTTTAATCTCCTTATGCTTTTGTTAATGTACTTTGATTGTTTCAGATAAAAAATCTAAACAAATAACCTGCAAACATAATGGATACTAGCATGGACAAAACACCCTCCTGGAATGAAAACTATCAGGTTTATTTTGAAAAACTCAATACCATAATAGAGAAAAATATGGGTGATAAATCAGCAGATATTTCCTGGGACTCGATAATGAATAGCTGGAACCCCAAGCTTTCTACAGAAAGTTTAAATATAGAATTACAGCAAATTCTAGAAAAAATGCATGCTCAGGGAAAAATATTTTTTCAACTGGGAGATAACTTTGCTAAAAAATTTTCCAGTACTGAGGATTGGTCAAAAATATTAGATAAAACTTTTGAACAAATTCAACAAAAGAATAAATTTAATACCCAGGATATTGAGCAACAATTTAAATCCTTTTGGCAATCCCCGCAACAAAGCTGGCAGAAAATAGTAGATGAGATGCAATTGCCATTTAAAAACAAAAATAATGGGGAAAATAATCATTATGAGCAATTATTTGCAATGCCTGGTTGTAGTTATGATAGCGAAGATGAAGCAAATAATAAGTTATTAATGCAAGCAATTATTGCTTATCAACAAGCATTTTTAGCTTATAGCCATTTTTTTGCAGATTTTAGTCAGGCAACCATGACCACTATGAAGCAAAAAGTAAAAAACTTGCTTGGCGAAGATAAAAGCATTAATAGCCTGCACGACTTATATAACTTATGGGTAAACGCATGTGAAGAGGTTTATGCAGGATATGTAACCAGCAGTGAATATGCAAAACTACATGGGGATATGGTTAATAGCCTGATGAAAGTTAAACAGTGTTGGGGAAAAATCATAGATAAACGTCTAAAGCTGATGAATATTCCTACTCAGCAGCAGATTAATAGCTTGCAGGATCGCTTACAAGAGTCTCGTCGTGAAGTTAAAACATTACGTAGTGAGATGAATCAAATGGAAGAACGTATGCAACTTATGTTTAAGACTATAAAAAAGATAAGCAAATACACAGGTTTTACCAGGCTTTAATAGGAAAATATAAGGTGCAGCCATTTAATATCCAGCCCGAACAATTAGCAGAGGAAATGAGTGAATATACTCGTAAACTCGCCAGTGCTGTTGAAAATATTCTTCTGGACTCTCCGCAAAGTACAGGTGTAACTGAACGTATGCCAGTGTATAGTGAAGATAAACTGGTACTCTATCGTTATAAAGCGGCCTCTCAGGCAAGCTCATTAAATCCGGTTCCACTTTTAATTATTTATGCTCTGGTTAATCGCCCCTATATGACTGATCTGGATAAAAATCGCTCCACTATCGCCAATCTTCTAAAGCATGGACAAGATGTTTACCTGATTGACTGGGGATACCCTGATGAGGCCGATCGGTGTTTAACTCTGGAAGATTATATTAGTGGCTATATCAATCGCTGTGTAGATATCATATGTAAAAATCACAGCTTAAAAAAAATTAATATTCTGGGTATCTGTCAGGGAGGAAGCTTTAGCCTCTGTTATACCTCCTTATATCAAAATAAAGTAAAAAATCTGGTAACAATGGTTAGCCCGGTAGATTTTAAAACCCCGGATAATTTACTCTCTGCCTGGGTACAACATATTGATATTGACAACCTGGTAGATACTCTGGGAAATATTCCAGGTGAAATGCTGAACTGGACTTTTTTATCGCTAAAACCGTTTACTTTAACTGCTAAAAAATATGTAGATATGGTGGATGTATTAGAAGATGAAACGCTATTAAAAAATTTTTTACGCATAGAAAAATGGATTTTTGACAGCCCAGCACAGGCAGGAGAAACATTTCGTCAGTTTTTAAAAGATTTTTATCAAAAAAATGGTCTGATTGAGGGGGGTATAAAACTCGGCGAACAGCTTATTGATTTAAAAAATATCCGCTGTCCGGTATTAAATATTTATGCAGAACACGATCATTTAGTTCCACCAGATGCATCCAGAGCGTTAAATCACCGCACCTCAACGAAGGACTATACCGAACTGGGCTTTCCCGGCGGACATATCGGTATTTATGTTAGTGGCAAGGCACAGGCGCATATTGTACCTGCAATATGTGATTGGTTAGATCAGCATACCTAGATAAACGAGCGAACAACTCGTCAGAAAACTATTAAAGAGGGAGCATTTTTTGTTGGTTATAAAACCATCAGGGAATCGTTCCAGAAAGCGGTTGCTTATACCACTCCCAAAAAGCCATAATTTATCCAGTCGCGCGTCCAACGGGTTGTGCGACCACAGATATTTGATTGCTCTGTTTATTTTCTGTTATTTTTAACCAGAAAGTAAAACTATGCAGCTCTATAAGTAAAACCTGAATACTCTTAACTGAAATAGCCGTTTCACGAGCATAACATAAGCTATTAAGTTGTCCGGCAATATATTTTGCTGGATTGGGCCTTTTAGATAAGGTATTTGCTATAGCCCATGCTTCTAGTGATAAATAATTGCCCTGAGCTAATAATAGTTTTCTTAGTTTATTTGCATCATCGCTATGTGATAATAGTGCCCGATAAGCTAACCATGCTTTAATTTGTGATATAAACCTGAATACCAGCCAGAGGCAAACTAATACCATAAAAGCCAACAAACTGAAAAATATAATCTGCCACTTTTTAGGTATATGCCATATAGTTGGGAGCTGTTTAGAAACACTCTGTAACTGCCCTTTATCTACATCAAAATAACTAATGACTAGTTTGGGGCCATGGTTAAATCCCCAGCTCCATTGTGGTATGGGAAGCTGATAACGTTGTACAAAAGTTAAATCCATTTTGCTACTGGCCTGAGTTTTTACTAATTGAATTAATTCTGAATCCACTCCTGTTAATTTAGCTAATTGGCTACGAATGCCATACACTTCTTCTGCAAGTTGCCCCTGATTGTGTAACTCAATAAACCAAAAGGGGGTCTCTTGTTGATAAATGATGCCTGTTTGCAAGGATAACTTTCCTACCGCTATGGTAGATGGAAGATAACTGGGCAAGGGTTTTACTCTGATGCTTTTAGCTGGCAGGTAAAAATTCCAGCGCCCTCTTCCGCGTTGAATTATTGCAGGTAGCTGAAGATCAAAAGTTCCATAATTATTAGCCGTAATTAACCAGTTAAGTTCTACTATTGGGCTTTTATTAGGCGATTTAGGCTGTTTTGAACTTATTTGTTCTGAAACAGTGCTTTCTGAAACAGTGTTTTCTGAAACAGTGCTTTCTGAAACAGTAAGTTGCTCTGGCCCAATTACGGTAAAACCAGGTAATATAAACTTATCTACAAACACCTGATTTGAAGCTGCTAAAAGATTTTGAGAAAGGCTTATTTTTATAGTTTGCCCCTGCCAGATAGTTTTTGGCAAAGCTAACCAGTGTGGATCTGCATTTACTCCATTGCGAATAGCCGCTTTTACCTTTATCTTAATCGGTTGAGAAATAGCTCCACCCTGAGCAATAGAATGCAAAACCATATCTCCTACTACTCTAGGGTATAAACGTAGAAATTCGATATGCCTTATTGAGCCATTGGCTAATTTTTCAGTTTCAGTATCTCTTGCTTCAATATAAAAATTTTTATACCAGCTTTTAATATTGCTGGACTCAGGCAGATTATTGCCCGTATAAATAATTCGTACGGATAGATATTTACCAATCTCTACCTTGTTCTTGTTAACTTTAACTAATAATTCAACATCTTGTGACAATGAAACTGGAATTGACATTAAGTATACTAATGTCATTAATATTAGCCTGTTTAAAAAAGTTCTTACCATATTCGCTGGCCTTTTAGCTTAACAGGCTGCTCTGGAATATAGGGCAGTCCCACTTCAAAAGGCATTAAATTATTAAGTAGTTCGGCACTTTGTTGTGGTAAAACCTGTTGATCAGAATATACCCAGAATTTTCCAGTAGATAAACGAGATTTTTTACTGCTACTTTGAATATGTTTAACCCCCCGCTCTAATAAGGTATTTTGTTGCTTAGCTGATAAAGTTGAAAAAATGCCTGCTTGGTTTTCTGGCGGTGAGAGGTATATACCATTGGCCATTTTATCTTCAAATCCTTCGGGTATTTTTTGTGCAGAGGATAACCAGTTTGCCCGTTGTTTTGTTTTTGCAATATCTTTCAGTCGACGTAAAACCGCTGCAGCAAGACTTTCTGCAAATTCCTGATTAATAGTGGTTAAAGATGTTTTAATACCCAGTAACTCTGCATCCTTAAATAAAATGGCAGCTTGTTGGTAGTCACCCAATTTATAATGTGTATTTGCAAGGTTAAATACTGCTCTGGCAATTAGCTGTTGCTGCTCTTTATTTTCTAATTCTTGCTCAGTATGGTATAGCGCATATTTTGCAATATAACTAAAGGCCTGTTGAGCGCAAAGATAATCCTCTAAACGATAACAGGCAAAACCTTCGGCAAAACGCAAATTTTTATTAGGATAAGACTCGCTGCTTTTAACTAAACTTAATACTTGCTGATAATCCTGCGCTTTAATTGCCAGACTAATTTTAGTACTGATATTATTCGCGTTATTACAGCTAGTTAAAAAAATAGCTAATAGCATTGTGAAAAACTTTTTAGAAGCTGTTAAGTTAATTGCTAATGTGAATAGGCATAGAAGAATTCCTACTAACAAGGGAATAAAAAACCATTCATTCCACAGAATCTGCTGATTAAACTGTGCATCAATTCGTGGATTCTTTAAATCAAGCAGTTCTCTCAACTCTAATTTTTGTGCAGCTTCCACAGGATAATAATTCGCAGCAGATAGTTCACTAAAGTGTTTAAGCCAGGCTGTTTGGCGACGAGTAACAATAACTTTTCCATCTACTACTAAGGATTCACGTTTATTAACAGAAATAGGAACAGGAATAGCAACCGCCTCATCCCTGCCCATTCCTATAAGCTTTAAACTAACAGCTAAAGACTTAATCTGTACTGTCAATTGTGCTGCTGCATGCTCTGCTTTTTTGCCTAAATCTCCATCCGTTAACAATAAAATCGTAGCTTTGCCCTGATAAGGTTTAAGTAAGTCAAGTGCTGATTGTAAAGATGCGGCTAAATTATTGCCTAATGTAGGTGGTCGGAATTGGCTTAATTGTGAAATAAAATGTTTTACTAAAGATTTATCTTTAGTTGGTATTAATAGCGTATGAGAAAACCCAGAATAAATAACTAAAGCTACACGTAAGTTATCAGAATATTGTTCAGACTTAGTTTTAAACCATTGATTAAGCAGTATTTGTGCTTTTTTAATTCGGCTAAACTGATCGTCTATAGCATGCATAGAGCTGGAAAAATCTACAATAACTACTATGCTATTGTCATTTTCCAATAATTCGGGAGGGATCTGTTGAGGAGTACGAGGCCCGGCCAGAGCAATGCAAAACAAAAACCAGGCAATAGCTAATAATGTTTTGCTTAAAGTTTGGGATATTGAGTTGGGGCTAAGCTGTAACCAGGCAAGTAAATTTGCATCGGCAATTTTTAGCCAGGCCTGCTGCTGGTAAAAATAACTGACCAGGATAATAAACCAGGGCACTATAAAAATAAATAACCATAATGGTTCACGCCAGTATAGTATATACAGACTCATAACGGCTTAGGCTCACGTGATTCTTTATTAGCAAATAAAACCGCATATAAAAATAATATCATGGCAATAAACAAAGGCAGTTGATACCAGGGCTGGCTAAGTTTTATTGGGTCTTTGGAAACAATTAATTTACGATGTTTTGCTTCAATAGTGGCCAAGGCATGATTAAAAGCCTGAGCATCCAGGGCATGAAATAATTGTCCATGTCCCGTATCTGCAACCTGTTGCAGCATCTTAATATTAGTTGGTTCATAAAGCAGGCGGCTATTCGCATTATAGCCAGCTTCAAAATGGGCTGAACCAATAGCAATAATATATAAACTAAACCCCTGGTCAGCTAATTGTTTTGCTGCATCTACTGGAGAGATAGAGCCAAGCTGGGTACTGCCATCTGAAATCAATACTACTACTTTTTCTTGTTTGGAATTGCTTGCTAGTGAATTATTTTTCTGTGGCTCCAGCTGAAATTGCTGCTGAATTAATTTAAGTGTTGCCCCCATATCAGATATTCGCCCACCTAATAAGGTAGTAATACGGCTTACCGCATTTTGCACCACCGCTTTATCACTGGTGAGTGGTAGCCATAGAGCTGGAGGTGTTGCAAGTAAAACCAGGCCCATACGGCTACCAGAATAATTCTGAATAAAATCATTTAATAACCATTGCGACATTTTAAGACGACTAATCGCCTGTCCTTTAATTTCATAATCTTCTAAACTCATAGAAAGAGCTGTATCTACCACCAAAATCATATCCACAGGTTCAGATGCATTTTGTACCGGCTTATACGATCGATAACTCACTGGCTGAGCAAGTGCAATTATCATAAAAGTAAACGCTATACTGATAATTTTATTTGCTGAAAGGCCCTGCTTGTTTTTCTTGAGTGAATTATTATCTAGCTGTGTTAAATCACCTAATAAAGGATAAAACATATTTATTCTTGGCATTATTTGTGGCCAATTGCTAGAACAAGCGAATCGCCAGCTAAACCATAGCCACGGAAAAGGCAATAATAATAGCCAATACCATTGTAAAAAAGCCATATTAAAGTTCATGTTTAACCTGATTAATTAAGCTTGTTAATTTTTTAATATCAACATTTTGCCGCTGAAACTTAATCTTGTTTATATTATTTTTCAGGTTGCTGAATACTTCAAATTGCAACTTGCTCCAGCGGTTATTTTTTAACTGCTTTTTATCTATTATCCGTGCTAATTTACAGGCTGCTTCTCGGCAAGAAATTTTGCCCTGTTTTAACTGGTACTCCAGTTTAATTATGGGTTGTTGAAAATACAAATAAAAAATAATTAATATGATCGCAGCCAGGCTTAAAACAATAACTAGTTGTAACCAAAAGGGTAAAAATGGCTCTACAGTTGGGAATGGAAGTATATCATTCATCTGGCTTAAATGAATCTTGCTCATAATATTTTAGCCCAGCTAGATGATAATTCATGCTCTTCTACCGAGACTTGCCTATAACTTATATTGGCTTTTCGAAATCTATTGTAAATTTCCTCTGCTCTTATCTGTAATTTATTTTTAAGTTGTTCTAAACGGTTTTTATTAGTAACTGAAAAATAGCTTTGTTTATTGCCCGATTGTAATTGTACCGCCGCTACAAAATTAGGATCTATTTCGCAAGGGTCAAAAATATGTATTGCTGTAGTTTTATATTGGTTACCTAATACGGCCAGAATTTTATTATCTGCATCACTCAGGCCATAAAAATCAGATAAGAGAATAACTTCACTTCCTTTACTTATTTGTTGCTCCAGGCCAGAGAGAATGCTTTTCCAGTTTGCTCTATGCTGTTGTTTTATTGGTGGACAGGCTTTATTAGCCAGTTTAGCAATTAACTTAACGGCTAACATACCTTGTTGAGGCGCCAGCCAGCTAATAGGATTATCTAATAATAGTGTTGCAATTTCTCGTCCGGCACGTGCTTCTTGGCCAGCAATCCACAAGGCCATTCGTACTGCCTGAGTTACTTTTAGTCTAACTCGCGTTGCAAAACGCATGCTTGAGCTGCGATCAATTAATAAATATAAAACCTGATTTAATTCGCTATGATAGGTACGTAATAATGGCAGCCTGGAGCGGGCCGTTGCTCGCCAATCAATATAACGTGGATCATCACCTGCATGATAAGCTCGTACCTCTGCAAAATCACTGCCCGAACCGATAGTTGAAGAAAGTTGTTCTCCTATTCGCGCAGTTTGGGATATAATTTTTTGATTTGCCTGACCTGTAGTTATAGAAGATGATGAAGCAGAAATTAATTGCTTAATTTCTGCTTCAGTTAATAAGGCTTGGTTTTTGGAAAACATTAATTTGAAGAACCGATTTAAATAGTAGAAATTAACTTAGGGTATTTTATAAATTCAGGGTATTTTAATTACATTTAATAAAGCACTAATAATATCATCTGCACTAATGCCTTCTGCCTGTGCTGAAAAATCCAGTATGAGTCGATGGCGCAATACATCTGCCGCCAGAGCCAGCACATCCTCAGGTAAAACATAATCCCGCCCTGCTATAAATGCACGTGCCATAGCGGCTCGTAATAATGAAATAGAAGCCCTGGGTGAAGCACCCACTTGAATCGTATCTGCCCATTGGGGTAAATGTCTGCCCAGATTACGGGTGGCAACTACCAGCTCAACAGCAAAGCGCTCGATGTGTGGCTCAATAAAGATATCCTTAAGTTGCTCACGTAAAGACAAAATTTGTTCTGGTTTAAGCGCTGCGGTTAAGCCCTCATCTACATGGCCTTCATGGGCTTTTCTTGCTCTTCTTGCAATTTCTATTTCTTCTTCCAGACTGGGGTAATCAAGAATAATCTGAAACAAAAACCGGTCTAATTGCGCCTCAGGTAAACGATAAGTTCCTGACTGCTCTAATGGATTTTGAGTAGCCAAAACCATAAATAGATCAGGCAAACTCCGGGTTTTGCCCCCGACCGTAATCTGATGCTCTGCCATTGCTTCAAGCAAGGCCGATTGTACCTTGGGTGGTGCGCGATTAATTTCATCCGCAAGTAAAATTTCATTAAATAAAGGGCCATTTATAAAACGAAAAGAGCCATTGCCTGGTTCATATATTTCACTTCCGGTTAAATCACCCGGCATTAGATCGGGAGTAAACTGTATCCGTTGAAAGTCTGCATCCAGCCCCGTAGCAAGCGCATGAACAATAGTCGTTTTTGCTAAACCTGGAGGCCCTTCTAGTAAAACATGTCCTCCAGCTAAAACAGCAATTACCAGGCGATCTAATAAATCTTCCTGGCCAACAATAATGGAGCCCAGTTTATTTCGTAATTGGTGTAATAAATTAATATCGGTCATAATTTTGTGGCATTTAGGAGTAAAAATAACCATTATTATCATACTAAAAAAAACATTAGTCTATGTAAAATTACTAAAATCAATTAGATAAAAATAAGAACCAATGATGTAAGAGTTATTGAACCTGGCATTATACATTATTATTTTCATTTCTAAGCTGCCTGTGCGGCAGTGAAC
>JASFYQ010000026.1:0-9942 GCA_045047105.1 Pseudomonadota bacterium
GTTTTTTTTCTTATATCGAAGGAAATCACGCGTTAATGGCAAAATTACTGTATGGCTCAGGTTTACGTCTAATGGAGTGTATTCGTTTGCGTATTAAAGATATTGACGTTGACCGTAAACGCATACATATACTTGGAAAGGGTAATAAGTCGCGTAGCACCCTACTTTCAACTTCAATTATTCCACAATTACAGGCACAAATTGATAAGGTCAAGCTAATACACCAACACGATCTGGATGCAGGTTATGGCGATGTGTATATGCCTGATGCATTAAATAGAAAATATAAAAAGGCATCCAAAGATTTGCCGTGGCAATATGTATTTCCAGCTAAAAAACGCTCTATTGATCCTCGTAGCGGCACTGAAAGACGCCATCATGTGATGGAATCAGGTTTGCAAAAGGCAGTTAAAAAAGCCTCCCGACTGGCAAAAATAGATAAACAGGTCAGTTGCCATACCTTACGCCATAGTTTTGCAACCGCAATGCTCGAAAATGGCACAAATATTCGGGTATTACAAGAATTGATGGGGCATGCGGATGTAAAAACAACAGAAATTTATACCCACGTTATGGATAAAGATATTTCTTGCCTTAGCAGCCCTCTTGAACAGTTATAACATGCCATGTGTCTGTCCGAGAACAGAAAAACATAAATAAACTCAATTTATATTCTCAATTTATATTCTATCCTAATATCACCATAGCATGTTATAGTTAAAAAACTCACAATCTATATGCAATTAGGAAATACCATGCAAATAAATCGTATTTTTTTTATCATATTTATTATTAGCTCTTTATTCTCCACTTCACTGCTTATTGCTGACAATCTAAAGCAAGCTAAACAAGCTATCACCAAAAATGAATATTCTAGCGCTATTATCCACCTTAAAAATCAACTCAAAAAAACCCCTGAAGATGCGCAGGCTCGCTTTCTATTAGGTGATATCTATCTTCGCACAGGCAAAGTAGAAGCAAGTCTAAAGGAATTGGGGCGTGCTCATAAATACGCACCGGATAATACTAAATTTCTATTCCGTTATACGGATGCGTTACAAGCAACGGGTAAATATACAGAAATAGTCAAGGCTTTATCTAAACCCTTGACTAATAGAAAAACTGACAGCCAGCGTTTAAGTTATTTAGCCTATGCCCATTTAGGACTAAAACAATTAGCTGATGCAAAAAAAATCTTTGAGCAATCCAATAAGCAACAAAAAAATGCTCAAGCCTATAATGGACTAGCAAGTCTGGCACTGATGAAAAATGAGTTAAAACAAGCAGAAAACTATTTATCACAATCACTGGAGGTTCTAGCTGACAACCCATCCACTGTACAACTCAAAGCCAAGCTGGCAAATCTAAACAAACAACCAGAACAAGCATTAGCAATATATAACCAACTTATTAAAAAAGACAAATTTAACTTATCTTTGTATCTAGAGAGGGCAGCAACTTTTCTTATTCTAAACAAAAATAAACAGGCAAAAGCTGATATTCAATCTGTATTGGGAAAAATAGCTCATCATCCACAGGCAAATTTACTGTTGGCAAAAATACGTTTGCATGAACAAGATTATCAAGGTGCCATTGAAGCAGCGCAAAAAGTACTTAATGTGATAAGAAACAATGCAGCCGCCACCTTTATTCTAGGAGCCGCCAATTTTGCCTTAAAGCATTATAACCAGGCTGATAATCATCTCACCACTTACCTTTCTTCTAACAGCTATGATATACGGGCACAAAGCCTTTTGGCCAATGTTTATCTTGCACAGCAAAAACCTCATCAGGCAATTTTAATTTTAGAGGCTATACCCATAAAGCAGCAAGACAAATCCCCACTTGTTTTATTAGCTCTGGCAGATAGCTATATACGTCTGAATAAACTAGAAAAAGCCATTGGCTTACTGACTCAGGCAAAAGCACTGGTCCCAGCTAATCTAGAAATTAATAAACGTTTAATTACTGCAAAAATACAAGCAGGTAATATTGATGATGCAATAATCGATCTGGAAAAACTATTATTATCAGCAGACTTTGATGATGAAATCCATTATTTGTTAATCACATCCTATATAAAACAAAAACAATTAGATAAAGCCATCACCCTAGTTAATCAATTATTAAGCAAAAAACCAAATGAAATCAAATGGCTTAACTTTGATGCCATGTTACAGCAACAGAAAGGGAATACAGATCTGGCTATCAAAAAATATAAAAATATCATTAAACTAGATAAAAAAAATATCCCTGCTTATATAGGCTTATCACAAATTTCAATTTCTCAATCCAAATGGAAACAGGCAGAAGAGATCTTTAAACAAGTATTAGCCATTAATCCTGATGTAATTAAGGCTTATTTAGCTCTTGCCGCAATTGCTGAAAAACAACAGCAACCTGATGCGGTAGAGAAATACTTTAAACAGGCTATTACTCAATTAAATAAAAAATTAAATAAAATATCCAAAAAATCTAAACAACAAGATAGCCAAAAGAACAAGCAGCTTATCACTGCAAAACTGGCTATCGCTAAATCCTTAAGACAGTGGTATAACAGTAAAAAACAAACTGAAAAAATAATGGTTTTAGCTAAAAATTTAAAAAAGCAACATCCCGATAATGACTCAATCAATATATTCTTAGTGCAGTCTTACCTGATTAACAAAGACTTTTCTAATGCAGAAGTAAGTCTAAATGCTATTATTGAATCCAATCCCAAGAACATAAAATATCGCCTGCTATTGGCTAATTTGATTGCTAAAAGAAGTACGCCTGAAAATAATCGTACCAACCAAGCCATTGATTTATTAAATGAAGCTATTTCCATTGAGCCTGAGAATAAGTCAAGTTATATTTTTAAAACAGCTTTATTAGTTAAACAAAAAAACTATAATGAGGCATTGATTGCTGCAAAACTAATTCAGGATAAATTTTCAGATTTATACGTAGGCAAACTATTAGAAGCTGATATCTACCGGGCACAAAAACAGTTTAAAAAAGCACTGCCCATCTATAAAAAAGCCTATAAAACTGATAAAGATAAAAAAATATTAAATTCACTGGTGGATACATTAATAGCCTTAAAACAAGATAAAAAGGCAATAAAGTTATTAACACAAGCTGTTGATAACGATCCAGCAGATATAAAAAACTTATTTATACTGGCAGCACTGCATCAAAAACATCAGCAAACTCAAAAAGCACAGCAATATTATAAGAACATACTTAAGATTTCACCAAAACATATAGCTGCATTGAATAACTTTGCCTGGCTCTATTTAGAAACAGATAGACAAAAAGCACTTGAACTGGCTCAAAGAGCCTATAAACAGGCACCAAAATCAGCAGCTATAATGGATACATACGGGTATTTTCTAGCCAAAGATGGACAGCATCAAAAGGCTGTAAAATTACTGCAACAGGCATTTACCATTAATCCTGATGATAATGATATTCAATACCACCTGGCATTTGCTTATAATGAATCTGGCAGGCGTAGAAATGCAATAAAATTTCTAAACGCTATTGTGAATGCTAAAGCATCATATACAGAGCAAGAGAATGCCAGAAAGTTGCTTAAAAAAATAAATAAACTATAAAATGACAGAATCAAATCAGATGTCGCCGAGACCAAGAGACCTACTCTCATCTTTAATACAGCCTGAATAGCTTTAGCTATTCTTTATGACACACAGAATACCCAAGGACACCCAAACCGTTATTTTTAATTTACAACCACCACAAAAATAAATCCAAAATATCAGATTAATCTGACAACAGCTATTCAAGCGCTATAAACTGTACGTATTGTAATCAACTAGTGTTTGAAACCTATGCCAACCGCCAGAAAACACCAAATCCGTTTATCTGCTACCCCATTTCACGCTGTGTAAGGCGGGCTTTTTTATGCGATGAAGACATAGTTACCGGTAAAAGCTTTGAACACCGTAAACAATGGGTTACAGATAAGTTAAGTGAACTGAGTAATATGGGGTCTTATTGATTTCTTGTTGATTTGGGTGTTTTCGATCTTCTTTTCAATCCCATCTATATCAAGTTGTTTTAGTTGGTTTTTCTCTCCCTGTGTTAGCTTATTTTTGCAAATAACTTGCATAGTTAAAGAACTTAACTACACTTAAATTAATGCATGATTTTAAGCACAATAATTTTAGAGAGTTCACCTATGCCAAGACACCTTTCCCTATCACAAGCCGCCCGTCTTATAAATGTAGGTCGAAAAGACATACAAAAGAAAGTACTAAGTAATGAATTAATTGTGATGGAAGGATATGTATTACTTGATGATTTAAAAAAAGCTTTTCCTGATGCACAATATGAAGACAATAGTATTATGGAAAAAATGCAACAATTTATGGACGATGCCGTACATAAAATGGCAGAATCTGAACAGGAAGGAAGCCAGATAGATGCTTTAAG
Organism: Pseudomonadota bacterium; assembly: GCA_045047105.1. Classification (GTDB taxonomy): domain Bacteria; phylum Pseudomonadota; class Gammaproteobacteria; order GRL18; family GRL18; genus JADGAU01. The sequence goes on from JASFYQ010000026.1 coordinate 4,441, forward strand.
CAAAAGAGCATATTTACTCAACCAGGAGCTCTCGCAACAAAAAGCCAAAGCTAATTTTTATGAACAATTAATAAACAAGCTGAAACATAAGTTTATTGATATCTCAACCCGTCAAATAGATAAAACCCAAATCATTAAATTACAACAATGGTTAATAGAAGAAACCCATGAAATTCAGAATACTATTCACCAGAGCTCAACCCAGCTAATGGAAGATCAAATACAACAATTTATGCAACCACATATCCGCTTATTGCCCAGTCGCCATGACTTTTATTCAGATAAAACCGAAACCATACTCGAATCAGCCTTACATGCTGGACTTGGAGTAGATTATGGTTGCAGTAATGGCAAGTGTGGCAAATGTAAAATGAAAGTCATTTCAGGTAAAGTTGAAAAAATCAGACACACAGATTATGTACTGAGCAATGAAGAAAAACTAAATAATACTATTTTAAGTTGCTCCTACCAGGCTATAAGCGATGTGGTATTAGAAACCTCTGAAGCCGTTTCAGCTGACGATATAGCCCTACAAACAATCGAGACTAAAATTAAATCTCTGGATACCAATAACGATACAATATCTATTCTTAATTTAAAAACTCCCAGAAGCCAAAGATTACGTTTTCTTGCAGGACAAGAAATTAAGCTTAGCATTAACTCAGCTACACAAGCTGAATCATTACAACTGAGCATTGCCTCTTGCCCCTGTGATGATATGAATATTCAATTTCATATTCCCAATAATAATAATAGTAATTTTTTACAGCAGCTCAATTCTGTTAATTTAAAGAAAACAACTATTACTATCGAAGGACCATATGGATACTTTACCCTGGATGAAGGCTCACCACGTGGTTTAGTATTTATTACCGAAGCAATGGGATTTTCTGCAATAAAAAGTCTTATAGAACACGCGCTGGCACTGGATATGGCTGAGCATATCCATCTTTATTGGATAGCAAAACAAGAACAGAGTTTTTACATGAAAAATCTTTGCCGTTCCTGGAATGATGCTTTGGATAATTTTTTCTTTTATCCCATTATTAGTGATGCCGATCAAAATACATCCACCTATAGGGTGGTTGACCTGGTTAAAGAGAACAGCCGTATTGAGCAAATGGATTATTATATTTCTGGATCAGAAAATATGATTAATTCATTTACCAAAGAATTAAGCGGCAATGGATGCAAGACAGAACAGTTACATACCAAGGAGTTTTGTTATGAATGATTTAACACAACAACAATGTGAAGCATGTCGAGCCGATGCTCCTCAAGTTTCTGATAATGAATTAAAAGAACTAATACGAGAAATTCCCGACTGGAATATTGAAGTGCGTGAAGAAGTTATGCAACTGGAAAAAGTATTTAGCTTTAAAAATTTTATTGGCGCACTTGAGTTTACCAATTTAGTTGGAGAATTGGCAGAAGTGCAAGCCCACCACCCCACTATTATAACGGAATGGGGAAAGGTAACGATTACCTGGTGGTCACATAAAATAAAGGGCTTGCATCGTAATGATTTTATAATGGCGGCTAAAACAGATAACTTAGTTAAAAGCTAAATCTGGCTGCTATTATTTAACAAAAAGGTGTTCAGAACTATGCTATTCAGAACTATGCTATTCAGAACTACTCAGGTATTGTAGCCCGAAGTTTATCGCGATCAAACCACCAGCTATCATCGCCAACTATAGCACCAAGAACTAAAGAAAAACGTGGGAAAAAAACCTCTGGATTACGTAATTCTAGTTTATCCATCCACACATCCAGCCCCGTTTGTGTTTCTACATGGCTATGGCGTTTTGCCACTTTAGCTAACATATTAAGGGTAATAAACTGCAAGTCTTTTTTTTGTTTGCCTTCACAGCGTATATCTACTACGTAGTGAGCAACTATTGCCGCTAATGCTGCTCCATCTGAATTATCTGGAGTTTCATTAATAATATTACTCAGGATATTAATGGTATGCTGAGTAGAAACAGGGAAAGTCACAGCTAGCCAGACACCATGTCCCAAAGCACTAATTGCTGACGGCAATTCAGTTTGATACATTAGATCACATGCTTCAACGGCTTCTTCCCAACTTTGATGTTGAATATAAATTTCAAACGCCTGTTTAGCATGACTCCAGCATTCTTGCATTTTATTTAAACCCAGCTCTGAATTGGCAAGATTTAATAAAACATCTGCGCGTTTTATTGAACCTTCTTCAGTAACATCTTCTAATTTTTTTGTTAAATCGGTCATTTGCTGAGCTAAAAATTCCTGACTTTCTCTTGCATCAGAGACTTCGAGATTTTTTTCAGTTGCTGGTGATGATATATCTTTATTTGTCACTCGGAATTCCTTTTTTTAAACATATTTATTGCTAATTTAATGGGGATCAAAAATTAATATTCAATTAATCTGCCCCATTCCATAATTGACTTTGGGGATAAAAAGCCTGCCATGCAAACCAATAGACCATAACAAATGCAACAGACTCCCCTTTTGAATCAGTTATATAAGGCTGGTTACTAGAAACATCATAAGAGATAATAATTTCTTTACCACCTAACTTATCGGTAATTTTTTTATTCCCGGTAAATTTATTAACCGCATACGCCTTACTTTTATTATTAATAATAATACCAATAACCCAGGTTTTTTTAGCCAGTTCTGTTCGTGTATAAGGAGCAGGAAACATAGTATAGGGTGAAGTAAAATAGGAGGTATACGCCTTACTTCGATAGTTTCTTGAATACCCCGTATCGGTGGATAAAACCATACTCTGTGGATATTTCTCTAACCAGGCTTGCCAGCTCATATGTTCACTGACTAACCAATCCAGTTTATTGCCTTTTTCTTCTCCACTTACTGCCTGCATAGCTAATTGAGACCAGAGTGACTCTGTTTCTCGGTCATACATCAAAACATCACTTTGATATAACAAACCAGAAACACCAAATGTACGTAGTTGACCTTTAACTTTACGATCAAATACCATTGCTGTGCCACACAAGGGACAATATGTCACAGCAATTGCTAAGTCATCAAATACATCGTTTACAATTTCATGCCAAATTAAAATTCGTGTTGGATAAGCCCGTGCTTTGCCCTTGTGTGTAAAACCAATAACAATGTCATTATCCTGTAAAAAATCCACCTTTTTAGCGGCAATAAACTTAGGTGTATTAATTGCAGGAATGCCATCTTTAGCCGGCCCTCCTGAAAAAACTTCATCACTATTAATGGATGAATTAGAAAGATCAAAACCATTTTTATTTTGCGCTTGTGCAATAGTAATAAATAAGAAACAAAAGATAAAAAGCTGAAAACTGTGTTTAAGCAAATGTTTATTTAAAAAATAATTGTTTTTAATATTCATAAAAAATCGCTCGATTATTAAGATTTTTTTAATAGTCAACCTTACGCCTTAAAACCTTTTGCTTGCCACTCTTGGTTTTTTTATCCATACGACGAATTTTTGCCCCTTTTGACGGTTTAGTTGGTCTTCGTTTCTTCTGTATAATCATTGCTTTATTGATTATAGCTAATAGTCTTTGTAATGCATCAGCACGGTTCTTATCCTGGCTTCTAAAACGCTGAGCTTTAATAATAATGAGACCTTCAGCAGTAATGTGATGATCTTTAAATTGTAATAATCGTTGTTTATATGTAGCAGGTAAAGAGGAACAATGGATATTAAAACGCAGATGAACCGCACTGGAAACTTTGTTTACATTCTGCCCACCAGCTCCCTGGGCTCGAATAAAGCTAACTTCAATTTCATTATTAGGAATAGATAGCTGATCAGTAATTTTAAGTTTATCACTATATTCGTCTTTCATTGCAATCACATCTGAACATGGTTAAAAGTCAATACTTTAAACCATTTATAGCATTAATTGCAAAGTTAAAGCAGTATTATGAAGAACAGCTAATACTTATAGTTTTAGCCCATTCAGGAGCTACGCCTGAAAATGACTCCATTTCGGGGTGCTCATCAAATGGGGATTGTAATATTTTTAGCCATTGATCAAAAAAATTATAATCCTTATCTAATTCTACTTTTTCGATTACTGTCTGGGCTATGTAATTTCTTAATATATATTTTGGATTTATTTTATCCATTTTTGATTTTCGTAATGAGCTAGAAATATTTTCATTTTTTGAAACCAGAGCCTGCATATATTTTTCTAACCAATCTATAAAATCCTTTTGCTCTGCAAACATTTCAATTAATAGTTTATTCTTTGATTGTAAAGTAGAGCGATCCTGACTCAGAGAAAAATTAGAAAGCTGTCTAAAAAATACACTATAATCCACTTTATTACTTTGCATTAATTCCAATAAAGAATCTACTAATTTTTCATATTGCCTTTCTTGTGTATTAAATAAACCTAATTTTTTAAACATCAGAGAATAATAATTACCATAATAGCTTGATTCATATAAACCCAAAACTTCTTTTGCTTCATCTACGCTTATCAATGATAGCATTGCATTAGCCAGGCAATTTAGATTCCAAAAACCAATAAAGGGTTGATTTTCAAAACTATAACGCCCCTGATGATCGGAATGATTACAAATAAATTTATTATCAAAATGATCTAAAAAGGCAAACGGGCCATAATCCAGAGTTAAACCAATAATAGACATATTATCGGTATTCATTACACCATGATTAAATCCCACGGCTTGCCACTTTGCAATTAACTCTGCAGTATTAATCACATTGCTTTTTAATAGTAGCTTATATGGATTAATATCGCTTGCAGCTCCAAGCTGCTTAGTTATATCAGGATAATAATTCTCTATTACAAAATCAGCCAATTGTTTAACCTGAGCATACTGTTCTCTGGAAGAAAATAGTTCAAAACTGCCAAAACGAATAAAGCTGGGAGACAGGCGTAACATAACAGCCCCTGTTTCAATAGTTTCTCTATACACTTCTTCTTCACTACCAACCATTGAAAGAGAGCGGGTAGTTGGAATATTTAAACCAGCCATTGCCTCACTACACAAATATTCTCTAATAGTTGAACGTAATACTGCCCTGCCATCCCCGCTACGAGAAAAAGGTGTTTTACCCGAGCCTTTTAATTGCAGCTCCCAATATTGGTTGGCTTTATTTTTTATTTCTCCCAATAGTAATGCTCGACCATCTCCTAACTGAGGTACAAAATGACCAAATTGGTGACCAGCATATATGGACGCAGTTGGATGAGAATTTTCTAATAAACTATTTCCACTGCTAAATTGGGCAAATTCCATAGTATCAATTGAACTTATATCTAAATCTAACTCTTTGGCCATTAATGGATTAATATGAATAATATAAGGATTTTTTATCTCACATGGCAGTTGTGCTTGATAAAAATCATCGGATAGCTTGTAATAACGATTGGTAAAATTTAAATTCTTCATAATGAATCAGGGGAATCTTTGCTTGGTTATTTGTATAACTTTTGTACTATTGCTACACTGCACAGCACTTATATAGCACTTATATAG
>JASFYQ010000027.1:0-27013 GCA_045047105.1 Pseudomonadota bacterium
TTGTTATTGTTATTGTTAATGCGTGTTTTATTAACAGCGTATATTAGGAAGTGTATATTAGGAATTAACTTAGTTGTGTGACATAAATCTAGTTTTGGCTTAGTACTACTCTATTTCTACCATTTTCTTTGGCTTCATATAATGCTTTATCTGCACGATTAAAAAAGCTGTCACGATTATCATTATTATTTAAAGTTGCCACTCCAATACTGCTGGTGTAAAAAACCTTTTCATCGTTGTTTAAAACAAAAGATTTTTCAATTTGTTGACGAATTCTTTCGGCTAATAATAAGGCTCCACTGCGATTAGTATTATTTAGTAATACTACAAATTCTTCACCACCAAAGCGGGAAAATACATCGGTAGTACGAATACAATTAGAAATATGCTGTGATATTTCTTTTAAAATAGTATCACCAAAAGCATGTCCATAAGTATCATTTATATTTTTAAAATGATCAATATCTAAAACTAAAATAGATAAATCATCTTTATTTCTTCTGGCAAGATCCATTTCTCTGGAGAAACCTTTTTCTAAACCGATACGGTTTAATGCGCCTGTTAATGGATCGGTTTGAGCATCTTGAACAGCATTATAAAATTTTATGGCATTAAATAAAGGAGATAATAAACTAATAAGCAATTTTTCAATAAAATGATTCTCTTCTTCAATGAAACGGTATTTACGAATAAAGAAAATTTCACCAAGAGAGATATCATTAAAAATCATATTATAAGAAGCATAATGTCTGCCTTTGTTATTAACTATAGTTTGCTCATTAGGCAATTTGTAGATAATATCATCCAAATTAATCAGAGGTTTAATCTCGTCTGCAAAAACATTGATGAGGTTTTCTATTTCAATTTGTGAATGTAAACGATTAGATAACTTAACCAGAGTTTGTTTATCAACTTCCAGCTTGTTTGTTATATCGTTTTGTTGTATTTTCTTTTGTAACACACCATTATTAGCATTGAATAAACTATCACTATATTGCGCTGTTTTCTTGCTTTGAACTTTTGTGTTTTGAATTAGGGATAATTTTGGTTGTGCCATTTTATTCACCACTACTTTTGTTTAGTTATAATATCTTCTTTACTTTTATATATTTCTTTAAATGCTAGTTTCGTGCCAAAAGAAGTGTCAATAAAAAAACACTGCTTTTAGTTTTATAATAAGTTCAACTTTTTCAGAGGTTTTATCGTGGCAAAGCTTAAATATTTATTAGCAATAGCAACTATAAAAAATTACATCTTAGAATTAGAGTTTAATAATGAGCGATTGAACTCGGTATCGTATATTGATATAAAAGAAGCAGCAGAATTTGAAAGAAATCCAGCTATAAGCAAGCAGCAGCAAGATATTGTGTCACAATTTAAACAATACTTTGAGAACCCTGCAATAGACTGGAATATTGATTTTGACTGGCTCAAAATTTCTGATTTTCAAATAAAGGTATTAGATTATCTGCAAACGATTGCTTTAGGAGAAACCAAAACCTATGGTGAAATTGCCAAAGATTTAAATACTTCTGCCAGAGCAGTGGGCAATGCTTGTCGTAGAAATCCTTTTCCGGTTGTTATTCCTTGTCATAGGGTAGTGGCAAAAAATAGCCTTGGTGGCTATGATGGAGATAAGATCCAGGTAAATGGTGAAATTAATGGTCGCTTACAAATTAAGTATTTTTTATTACAACATGAGAAGGTCTTATAACCTGAGTCACAAAAACAGCAATTACAAATGATAATAAAGAGACATAATATTCTATGAATGAACAGCAATTGGAAATAGATATCTTATTAATTGATAAGTTTATTAATAGTTTATGGTTAGAAAATGGACTAAGCCAAAATACTTTAGATGCTTATAAAAGGGATTTACAAAGCTATGCAAAGTGGGCGGCCAGTGGTCATGGTAGTGATTTTATTCACTGTAATAGGGATCAACTGTATCGATTTTTGACTCTGCGAATTAATCAGCAAATTAAGCCACGCTCTATTGCTCGCTGGTTATCCAGTGTACGACGTTTTTTTTGCTATTTACAGCGTGAAAACCTTATCTATGAAAATCCTTCTGAATTTATTGAATCACCCAAACTGGGGCATAGTTTGCCGGTTTCTTTATCCGAGCAGGATGTGGAGCGACTATTAGATGCGCCAGATGTAAATGATGTGCTGGGTTTCAGGGATAAAGCTATGTTGGAGTTATTATATGCAACAGGTTTACGAGTAAGCGAGCTGGTTATGCTGCCATTTATGTCGCTTAGTTTAAATCAGGGCATTGTGCGAGTGGTAGGTAAGGGCAGTAAGGAGCGTCTGGTTCCCTTTGGAGAAATGGCTTCTATGTGGTTGAGTGATTATATAAAAACCATACGGCCAGATATTTTAAATGGCAGAACCTGTAACTCCCTATTTGTTACCAAACGTGGTAATTTTATGACCCGTCAGGCTTTTTGGTATATTATTAAAAAATACGCGCCTATTGCAGGTATTAAAACCCATCTATCTCCCCACGTACTTCGCCATGCTTTTGCAACCCATCTGCTTAATCATGGAGCTGATTTACGTGTGGTACAGTTATTATTAGGCCACTCCGATTTATCTACCACCCAGATCTATACCCATATTGCCAAGCAAAGACTACAAACTTTACATGCTCAGCATCATCCACGTGGATAAGAAAGTGTGCTTATAACTGCGATTCTATGGGTAAAATAGAGAAAAAGGCTTCGTTTAATCGACGCCACAAGCTAGTATTAGCCTGTGTTGTATAAACCAGTGGAAACTTTCTGTTTAACAAAGCTCTTTCGTGAATAAGTGAGTAATTTTAGCTATACTATAATAAGAAACTGTTATACCTGAATTGTTAAGGAGTTATGATGACAACAATAACCGTTGATTTGCCAGAGACTGTTTTTTCAGCCTTACATCTGGTTCCAGATGATTTTGTTAAGGAAATGAGAATTGCAGCGGCTATCAAATGGTATGAGCAAACTTGAATTTCACAAGATAAAGCAGCTGAAGTTGCAGGTTTAACACGTGCTGATTTTATTAGTGAACTTTCTAAAGCTAAAGTATCACCATTTCAAATGACTGAGGAAAGTCTGACTGAGGATATGCTTAATGCCGGTTAGTCGGGTAATTATTAACGCATCTCCTTTAATTACCTTATTTGCCAGTAATCAGCAGTATATTCCACCTGAGCTGTTTGATAAAATTATTCTTCCCGAAAAGGTTTAGTTGTCCTCTTTTTCTTTCAAAAAATTAACTGTATCCTCATTATCTACATGATAGTAAATATCTTCAACCGAAATAGTTGTTTGAATTGAATCACAAGTTATTTCATCACCGAGAAAATAGGAAGTTGATCTCCAATCATCACTTTTCCTAAAGACTTCTACTTCACAAATATCTTGCTCAATAACAACATATTCTTCAAGAGTAGGAATATTAAAGTAATAGAGTTTTTTAGTGGTCAGGTCATATTTTCTAGTTGATTTTGATAATACTTCAACAATGATAACAGATGAAGTTACATAATATTCACTATCATTATCATCAGGATCACAAGTTACGAGTACATCAGGATAAAAAAAACTGGTGTTTTCTTCTGATACTCTTACTTTCATATCCGTTGAAAAAACTTCACAAGATATTTTTTTTTGTTTTAAATCATTACCTAGTTCACGAATAAGATTGTTCGATATGCGATTATGATTTCTACTTGCCCCAGCCATAGCATAAACATATCCATTAATATATTCATGCTTTACTTCGCTAATTAACTCACCTTGTAAATACTCATCTTCAGAAATTTTACTGTCTGTATTTTTTGCTAAAGGCATTGGTATATCCATTGAATGAAGCCTCTTAATTTGGGTATAACAAGTTGTTGACTAGTTTTCGTTTAATTATGCCTTAATTCTGATTTTAGCTCAATAATGTTATTTCAAGCCTCTAACAGAATACCAACAGAATACCAAGACACCCATACAGAATACCAACAAAGAATACCTAAAGAATACCAATAAAGAATACCAAGACATCCATACCGTTTTTGCTCAAAACCAGATGGGTGTTTCAGTGTTTTTTTTTATTCGTTATTCGTTAGGCTAATTATGATGCCCATTTCATTTTAAGTTTACGATGATTAATGGCACAATCACGTAAATATAGATTAATAAGGGTTTGATAAGGTATACCAGACTCTTCTGCTAATGATTTGAAATACTCAACTGATTCACAGTCAAGGCGCATCGTAATAGGTTGTTTAAGGTATTTTATATAAGGGTTTTTCTTTCCCTTCATTTTTGAAAAATCGTAGTGAGCTTTCATTTCTTTACACTCCAATAATATTGCTCTTCACCTTTATCTGCTTTTCGAGCGGAAATAATTCTGACTACCGTTTCATTCTCTCTGAAACAATGACAAACAACTAATGTTTTTAAGTTGAAACTAGAGCCAAGTAGAATAAAGTGATCTTCTTCATCAGAATGCTCGGGATCGTAGAACTGGATTGCATTTTCATCATAAAAGACCGTGCGGGCCTCATCAAATGTGACGCCATGCTTTTTAGCATTGGATTTATCTTTCTTTGTATCCCACTCGAATTCTAATTGTTTCATATGTACAGTGTACTTATGATTGTGAATTTGTCAAGAATGTGCTTTTTAAGCCTCTCACGGTAGGAACACCTGTTACCAGCTGCCCCCCGTACAGTCCCGGACGTGCGGTATTACCGCATCCGGTTCTTCGGTTGTACTCACTTTCGCGTAAAGCGAAGCAGCTTTATGCAAAGAGTATTGGTTGTTTTACACTACGTATTATTCGTGGTTTAGCAATCGCTAAGCGTTTTATTGCCCTAGAGAACTGTCCCCAGGTGCGCGTCACCCCTACGGCCTACAGGATCCTCTGCCTACGCTTAATCTATCTCGTTCGCAACACCTTACGGTGGTACTCCTCCATAGAGCCAAGGCTCGATACGGGCGGGCGGCTAATCCTTATGAATTTGCATTGTTGCAAATCCCCCGACAGGGACTTTCAACCTGCTAGATACACCGAGCTTTCCTCGGCGCGATAACGCTTTGCTCTGCTGACCGTAGAGAGCGACAGTGACCGAAGGTTCAGTAGCAGCAATTTGTTATGTCATTTTATATACTTAATTTATTCCAATAATTTTTTAAATCCATCAACCAATAACTTTCTACCTTCAGGACTGGTTAAAAAGGTTTTTGTTGTTTTTACAACTTTATTACCTGCCACTCTATACCATACTCCTTTATCATACAGAGTAAGATCATTTTTAATATTTTCAAACTCTTTTTTAAACTTTTTAATTTCTTGGGCTGATGCTTCTAACTTTTCTGCTTGCTTAATTATTATAGATTCTAACTTATCAATTTTTTTACTTAGTTCATCAATTTCAGGTTTAGAAAACTTACCTTCATCATTTGTATGTTTTTCAAAACTAGCTCGCAGGGTGTTTATATATTCATCCACTTCATCTGGGGTACCCGATATATCTAATTCTTCTTTTATTCGCTTAACCCAAGGAGTGATAGCCATTAATGCTTTTGAGAAAGAACTTTTATTAAAACCTCCAGCTTCAAGCATATGTATACCTGATGCTTCTAATGTTTCATAGGCAAAGTCATCATCATAATCACTTTCTCTAATTTCAAAAAAATACTCTTCCACTGGAATAAAAGTAATAATTAAAAATGGTTCTTCATCCTCTAGATTTTTCAAATTAAAAGAGTCTTTAGTAAAATATGAGGAATCAAGAATATTCTCAATTTTTTTTATAGTTGCGGCTCTTATTTTTGGCATTAACTTTCCTAATTCAATAGCAAGTCCTTTTATTGTTTGTTCTCTGTTTTTAACATGGAGTTCTTTAACTTTTTCATCCCACTGATCTTGGACTGGATCTAGGCTATGAGCTCTAGTATCAAAATCAAATGAAAAAATTCGGTATCGTTTCATAGCATCCTATATATCGCTAACAAGTTGTTGACTAGTTTTCGTTTAATTATGCCTTAATTCTGATTTTAGCTCAATAATGTTATTTCAAGCCTCTAACGCCTTTCTGGATAATAGCAATTAAAGAGCGATCATCTGTTTATGGATAGAATTCATGCATATACCAAGTGGGATTGCAAATATCATATTGTGTTTATCCCTAAATACAGAAAAAAAGTTATTTACGGGAAACTAAGGAATTATTTGGAATAAGTGGATTGCTGGAATTAAATAGAGCAGCATGTATAATGCCTATTTAAGTAATTCTTTAAACGCTATAGACTTATAAAAAATGGCTAGTTCTTATACTCCGGGCCTTAATAAAAAATAAAATATCCAGGCATAAAATAAGAAATGTCTTAGTTTCTTAGAATAGTTCTTCAGGTTTTGAAATTAGGAAAAAATGAAAAATAAACAATTTAATAAAGATTTGTGTCAATTTCTTGATGCTTCCCCAACCCCTTTTCATGCAACAGCTAATCTATTGGCATATTTTACCAATGCAGGTTTTTATGAGCTTAAAGAATCAGAAAAATGGGCAGATTTAAAAACGGGTAAATATGTAGTAACACGTAATGATAGCGCATTGATCGCATTTACCTTGCCACATAAAAAATTGCCTGAAAGTGGTTTTCAAATGGTGGGAGCACATACTGATAGTCCTTGTTTAAAGGTAAAACCCAATGCAGAGGTAATTAAACAAGACTATTTGCAACTGGGTGTAGAGGTTTATGGTGGTGCTTTACTTAACCCCTGGTTTGACCGAGATCTTTCTCTAGCAGGGCGTATTAGCTATGAAATGCCTGATGCTACAATAGCAAGTAAATTAGTTGATTTTAAAAATCCTATTGCTATAATTCCCAGCCTGGCAATTCATTTAGATAGAGACGCAAATAAAAATCGTAGCATTAATCCACAAACAGATATTTTGCCTATACTATTAAATAGTACAGACTTATCTGATAAGCAAAATAACTTAGGTATTATTTTATTGGAGCAGCTTAAAAAACAGTACCCAAAGCTTAAAGTTAAAAATATTTTAGCCCATGAGCTGTTTTTTTATGATGTACAAAAAGCCAGTTTAACGGGATTTAATCAGGATTTTATTAGCAGTAGCCGTCTGGATAATTTACTTAGCTGTTTTATTGGAGCGCAGGCTCTGGTGAGTTCTGAAAATAGTAGTCAGCCCAGTTTATTAGTATGTAATGATCATGAAGAAGTGGGCAGTCAATCTACTTCAGGAGCCCAGGGTAATTTTTTAGTATCGGTATTACAGCGCTTGTGTAAAACCAATGAAAACTTATTAAGATGTACTCATCAATCATTACTTGTTTCGGCTGATAATGCCCATGGTATTCATCCTAACTATAGTGATAAACACGATAAGAACCATGGCCCGATTATTAATCAGGGCCCAGTGATTAAAATTAATGCCAACCAGCGTTATGCCAGCAATAGTGAATCTGTTGCACAATTTCAAAAATATGCCAATGATTTGGATATTAATCTACAAAAATTTGTGGTACGCTCTGACATGGGATGTGGGAGTACTATTGGCCCAATAATTGCGTCTTCAATTGGTGTAAGAACAATTGACATCGGTTTAGCAACATTTGCAATGCATTCCATACGGGAAATAGCAGGCAGTCGTGATCCAATGATGTTATATAGGATATTAAGTTCTTTTTTTATTCGATAATCCTATAGATTTAATAGCAATGAACAAACAAGTAAAGAGAAAATTATGTCAACAATTACTCAAATACAAAACCCTGTAGTTAACCAGCTAACAAATAAAAAATCTGCTACTGCGGATAATAGTCAAAAAACAGAACACTCAAATAGCAAGCAAACGGTTGAACCTGTTATCAATAAAATGTCTCAGCAATTGAGTGAAAAAACCAAGCCTGCTAATAGCGATGGAATCACAGAACAAAATGTTCAAAATTTTGTTCCAGATATGAATGCATCAATGATTGGAGCACAATCGGCTAATATTACGGCTGAATTTGTAGCTAATTTATTGAATAAAAACCCATATGAAAACTGAGTTGTTTAATAGCTTATTTCCTTTAGGTAGTTCTAAAAAATATGCTGAGGCAATCTAGTACCGCTATTTTTTAGTTAGCTTAATATATAAGCTGTAAGCTAATAAAAAATGAGATAAGTGTTTGGTTTTTTATACTATTTTTCAATATAACAATTCAAACTCCTGCGATAATTTAATACTCCTAAGATAGACTAAATACTCCTAAGATAGACTAAATACTAATGAAATTAATAAAACTGATAGTTCATGCTATCGATAAAACACCTGATGCGGGTGCCGCGCGGTTAAATTTATGCCAGCAGGAAATGCAGGATAATGAGAATTTGGTTACTTTTATCAGTGATTTAAATAGTAATTTTAATAGTAAGTCAGCAAAAACGCATGGTGCTTTTTCTACCAATCCGCATGATCCAGAACAGCAGCAGAGTGAGCAGCAAGATAATCCTATCTTAAACCATATGTTAAGTGATTATATGAAGGGCAATTTGCCCTTTGTTGACTTTAGTCATAAGAGTATGGATTTTTTAAAAACTTTGATGGATAGGAATGGCAAAACTAAAGGTGGTTATGTTGTTTTTGCTCATTATCAACTATTTGCCACAGATTTTTTATTTGTGGTTATTTTACATAATCAGTCTGCTTTACTGATTGATGAAAAGCTACAATTAAACCAGACCGAATACCTGGACACCAGCAGTTTATATCTTGCTGCTCGAATTGATTTAAGTGAATGGCAGGAGCCTGTTGAAAGCTCAGTCGAGCAGCATAAAAATCGTTATATTGCGATGATCATTGCGCGTGATGGCAAAAAAATTAATGATTATTTTAAAGAATTTATTGGTTTTGAAGAAACCGTAGATGCTAAAAAAGAAACCAGTCAACTACTTGATGCTTTAACAGGGTTTTGCCATCAAAGTCAGGCAGAGCCAGAAGTAACAGAAGAATTAAAGAAAAAAGCTGTGGAATATTGTTCACAGCAGGCAGAAGCAGGAGAAAATGTACAATTAAAAGATTTTTCCTCTTATGTGAGTGAAATGGCGGAGGAAGATTTTTATCGTTACCTGCAAAATGAAAAAGTTGAAATACAAGAAGAAATTACACCAGATAGAGGTTTGCTGCGTAAATTTAATAAACTCAGTGGCCGCTCTGGCAACTTAAGTATTAGTTTTCCTGCATCACTATTAAATCAATCGGTATTTTATGATACAGAGTCAGATACCCTGACTATTAACAATCCTCCTAAAAGTTTACGTGAACAACTTTTATTATTAGTAAATCAAGAATCAAAGAAATAAGAAATATGACTACAAAAGTAACTCAGCAAGACATTGCAAAACTGAATACTCTGCTTAATGATACCCTGCAACAGGCAGAAAAAGATCAATTAATCAGCTGTGTAAGAATTTTAGGCACAGCCGTTGCCAGTTTAAAAATTAAATACCAGGTGAATGAAGAGAATTTTCAGGATGATTTTAAAAATATGGTAGCTGATATGCAGCAAACTGATGATATGGATGAGTCAAAGTCAGAACTAGTGAATCAGGTGCTTTCTAAATCTATCGTTGAATGTGCTACCGCAATAGCTGTGGCAAAAAATATTAGTGATAATAGTTCTAAAGGATAAAAATAGTTATGGTTGATAATCCTGTAGATACTCTGGTTTATGATATTGCTAATAAGCGCTATATTAATTTAACGAATAGCTGCACTCTAAAATGTGCATTTTGTCCTAAAACCAAGGGCAGTCCCGAAGTTCATCAATACTCCTTAGGTATTGAAGAGCGCCATAAAGTAGACGATTATATTAAAGCCATTGGAGACCCCAGCCAGTTTGAAGAACTGGTATTTTGTGGTTTTGGTGAACCAACCATGCGCTTAAAAGAGCTTTTAAAAATAGCGGAATATATTAAGCAGCACAATGGACGAGTTCGGGTAAATACCGATGGTTTGGCAAATCTGGTTCATAAACGCAATATTTTACCTGAAATGGCCAAGGTGGTAGATGCGTTATCTGTTTCTTTAAATGGTCAGACTGAGGCGGTTTATAATCAACATTGCTTACCCGGATTAAAAGGATCGTTTAACGCAGTTTTAGACTTTTTAAGCCTGGCTCCAGAGTATATTGCTGATACAACGGCAACTTCAATTGATGGTTTAGAGGGGTTGGATATTAAAGCCTGCGAACAGCTCGCTATAGAGCGAGGAGTAAAATTCAGGCGCAGAGTATTAGATATAGTGGGTTAGTTTGCTTTACTTCTAGTTTGTTGGCCACTTTTTTTATATGGGTTATTTTGAGCTGTTTTAGGTTTTCTCTGGCGGTATTTATTATTTTTTCCGGCAGGTTTATGTCCGCGAGCATTCTCTCCTGAACGTTGTCCATCTCGATGGTCACTTTTAGCATTGAATTTTTTAGGTTTTTTTGCTTTTTGTTGACGAAGTTTGGATTCGGGTAAATGATGAACGGGATCAAAGCCTTCAATAAATTCACGGGTTAGTAGTTGTTGCATCAGTGTTTCAATATCTCTCAATTGAGTAAATTCATCTGCACTTACTAAGGATACCGCCTGACCTGTTGAACCCGCTCGCCCCGTTCGCCCGATACGGTGAATATAATCTTCAGCTACATTGGGTAAATCAAAGTTTACTACCTGAGGCAGTTGATCTATATCTAAACCACGGGCAGCAATATCGGTGGCAACTAATACCTGAGTTGTTTTATCTTTAAAGTCGGCTAATGCTCTGGTACGTGCACCCTGACTTTTATTGCCATGAATTGCCGCAGCTTTAATGCCATCGTTTTCTAAAAAGCGGGTTAATCGATTAGCTCCATGTTTGGTTCGACTAAAAACCAGAACCTGCTGCCAATTGTTTTCCTTAATTAAGTAACTCAATAGCGCAGATTTTTTACTTTTATCAACAGGACAAATCCATTGTTTTACTGTTTTAGCTGCGGTGTTTCGAGGGCTAACCGATATCTCAACAGGATTTCTAACCAGACTTTTTGCAAGCTTTCTAATATCATCAGAAAAAGTAGCTGAAAATAATAAGTTCTGTCGCTGCTTAGGTAAAAAGGAAATTATTTTTCGAATGTCGTGAATAAAGCCCATATCCAGCATGCGATCGGCTTCATCTAACACCAGAACTTCCAGATTATTAAATCTAACGGCATTTTGATTGTATAAATCCAATAATCGCCCGGGAGTGGCTACCAGTATATCCACACCTCTGCGTAACTTTATCATTTGTGGATTAATCTTTACTCCACCAAAAACCACTGTAGAGCGTAAAGGCAAATTATTTCCATATGTTATAACACTATTTTCCACCTGTGCAGCCAGTTCTCTGGTGGGGGTAAGTATTAATGCACGCGCCTGATTAGCCTGGGCTCTTTGACCATTAAGTAAGTGGTGCAATATGGGAAGGGTAAAACCTGCGGTTTTTCCGGTGCCTGTTTGAGCCGCAGCCATTACATCCTTGCCATCAAGTATGGCTGGTATGGCTTTAGCCTGTATTGGAGTAGGGCTGGTATAACCTTTTTCAGTTATGGCATCTAGAATAGTTGGATCTAATCCCAACGCACTAAAATTTACAGGGTTTTCTGTTGTCATGATCTTGTTTTTTATAGCCTTTAATTAGGGCGTGTAGCTTACAGGATTTTTCAATTAATTACTATGAGAAGCATACTAAGAGTTACTTTTTATCTTATAATATGAACAATAATGGAAAATTAATACCATTATATAGAAACTTAAATATGAATAACTTAAATAAAAACATCATTAGCAAGGCAATTATATGAATATTTCACCCTTTTTTTTGATTCCAAGTCTGTTTTTACTTTTATCATGTAGTAGTGCAGAACAAAGTGCTGTTGGAAAACTACTCATTAAGCAAGGAGCTGATGGCATGTACGAACAACAATTACCCGCCTGTCCAGATAAACCCAATTGCATTAATACGGAATATCCCGAACAAAGCTCGCACTATATACCTGCTCTAGATTATCAGCAAGATAAACAACCGCAGGCACTAGCCATGGCAAAAAAAATCATAGTAAATATGGGGGGGGAAATAATAGCTGAAGAAGAGAATTATTTAGCCTCCACTTTTACTTCCTCTCTTTTTCGATTTGTAGATGATTTTGAAATTAGACAGGATATAGATAGCAATAAACTACATATTCGTTCTGCTTCTCGTATGGGGTATAGCGATTTTGGAGTAAATAAACGCAGAGTAGAACAGTTTTCTAAACTATTTCTTCAGCAGCAACAGCAAGAGCAACAGAAAGAAGATAATTAGTAATGTATAGTGTTAAAGAGATTTTTTATAGCCTACAGGGTGAGGGAGCCCAAAGTGGAAGAGCCGCTGTTTTTTGCCGTTTTACTGGCTGTAATTTATGGAATGGTTTAGAGCGAGATAAAGCATCTTCATCCTGTCCTTTTTGTGATACTGATTTTGTTGGTGTAGATGGTCAGGCCGGGGGGAAATTTTCTAGCGCTGATTTATTAGCAGAACAACTTCACTCCTTTTGGCCTGATAATGCGGATGCAAAAGCTAAACCCTATGTGGTTTTTACGGGAGGAGAGCCTTTATTACAACTAGATAATGCTTTAATTGATAAAATGCATCAGCTGGGTTTTGAGGTAGCAGTAGAAACTAATGGTAGTATCCAGGTACCAGAAAATATTGACTGGATCTGTGTTAGTCCTAAAACCAATATGGATTTAAAAGTCACCTCTGGCAATGAGCTTAAATTATTATTCCCACAACAACAATTAGCTCCAGAGTCATTTCAGCAACTAAAGTTTGATTATTTTTACCTGCAAGCAATTGATGACCAGAATGCAAGCAGCAATAAACAAAAAACGCTGCAATACTGTTTAGCCCATCCTCAATGGTTTTATTCTTTGCAATTGCATAAAATTTTATCAATAGACTAACTATGACACTTTCTTTAGCTTTTTTACTGGTTGTGATATTGCTTATCTACGATATGATGTTTTTAAAAATGCTTAGAAAGCGTAAGCAAAAAATCCTTTTTTCTATTTATATTGAAGCAGGAGAAATCGACTCAACAGAGGGAGATATTCCCAATCATTTTTTAGTCGCTACGAAAGAATTATGTCGAGTTTACCAACCAGGTAAACTCAAAATTATGGCAGTACTTAAGCCTAAACCAGAGCATAATAAATTTTCTGAACTCTGTTTTTCGGGTACTTTAGACGATAAATTAAAAACTCAATTAATAAATTTATACCATCAAGAATAACTCATTTATTATCATCAACCTTGCCTGATTAAGCAGCAGAATAAAACTACAAAAATATAATATTTAGTATTGAAATTTTTGATTGTTAAGGGAATAGACATAAGCCTAAGAAATAGTTTATGGTACTACTGTTTTTTAGCTTACATGATGTAGCCCTAAATCATATACGATGTTCTTTATAGAATGGTTTTTTATGGACAGTAGCAAAGATTATTATTTTATATTAGGTGTTTATCCAGGTGTAAATTTAGATGTTATTGATGTTTCATATCAACTATTGAGTTTATACTATAGTCCTGTTCAGCTTGAAAAAAATAACACCTTAGATAATCAGAAAATAAATGAATTAGACGAGGCTTACTTTATATTATCCGATGATAATAACAGGGCCGGTTATGATCAAAGCAGAGAAGAAAAATCTCATCTAGCCAAGATTTATTTTGGTAGTGATTTGAATTTAGAGCCATTGAGCATTGCCTCTCTTGATGGAGAATGGGCTGTTGCTACGGATAAATATCCTGAACTATTAGAGCTTGAGCAAAACCTTAAAGATATTTCCTGGCGCTTATCTGTTTCTTTTAAAACCTATCTATTAGATAAAAAACTCTTTATTCCAAGAAGAAAAATTGCCCATCAATTAGAAACAGCGTTTTTAGCAAATTTTTTCAGTGCAGATAGTGATCTGATGGATTTTGGCAAAATGCTTTTGATCCGTCGTCAGCGAGAGGCCGCAAACCAGCTTAATCAAATTATTTTTAATTCACCTGAAGTAATAATTCCAGATAAAATTATCCATACTGTTTTACTGGATTATCCTCAAAAGAGTGATTATTTGAATCATTTACTTATTGATTGTGCAGTTAAGCTTAAACCCGATTTGGTAAAGGTTTATCTAAAAGCAGGGGCGGATGTAAATGTATTAGTTGATGGAAGTCAAAGTTTATTATCGTATTTTGTTTATTTATATGGTTTTATGCGATATAGAGGTTACGAGGTAGAAATTGCTAATAGATATGAAATAGAACGAACTTTTTCTAAATATGGTGCTAAAAAAATCAATATAGAAAAACAGCTCAAAAAGAAACTGGTAGATAATAAAGCAAGAAAAAAACGCTACATAAAAGGGCTGATTTTTATCACTTTATTTTGTACCTGGTTAGCATCTATTTATGTTTTCTAGGCTAAACGTTTCTCATAATAAGTCAGTTTTAACACTTTAACTCAGCAGTTTTTATCTTTTTATTTGCTTCATCAATAGCCTGATCAATTCTTCCGCCAAACATTGAGGGAGTATTAACTCCTTTAATGGTTTCACTGAGTATGCAGCCTTGATGATTAATAAATACCATAGTGGGGTAGAGTGATACTCCCATACTATAAGCATAACTTGCAGCCGATTGTTGTGAGCCAGAGAGTCCGGTAATCATTGGGCTATTATCAATATTAAGCTCGCGGATAATCACTTTTTCTTTATAATTTCCAGAAATTAACATAGGTATAAGAAAATCTTCTTTTACTAGTCTACAATAAGGACAATGCTCAATACTAAATAAAATTAAAATGGGTAAGTTTTTTTCTTTTGCTAATTGGCTCTCATATTGAACATTATTAATTAATTGTAGCTGTGTGGCAAAGCCAGTTTGAACACTGAATAGAGACCAGCTAAGCAATAAAACTTGACTGAGTTTAAGCAATAATGACATTTTTTATCCTTCCATTATTTATAGGGAATAATGCTTTTTATATATTAAGCTTATTTACAGAATAGAGCACATTTAGCTGACTTTACAGGAGTCCTAGTCGTACTAAAAAGTTTGGCTAAGGATAAAGTCGTGCTATTAAGTGAATAGGCTGAGTACAACTATAAAATAGGCTGACCTTAGCGTATAATGCGTAGAACTGGAATTTTATATTCTGTATTTCTACTTATCGTATAGTATTATACCACCTTATTTATATATTTTTAATTTAAGCTATATATTTACAACTTAGTACATACTATTTTACCTTCGAGAGAATAATGTCTATAACAAAACTTCGTATTGCAACCCGCAAAAGCCAACTGGCTTTATGGCAAGCCTATTATGTCCGTGACCGCCTGCAAAAGCTCTATCCTGATTTAGAGGTTGAACTGCATAAAATTGTTTCCCAGGGCGATAAAATTCTTGATGTACCATTGGCTAAAATTGGTGGTAAAGGGTTATTTTTAAAAGAACTTGAACAAAGCCTGATAAATGGTGAAACTGATATTGCAGTACATTCAATGAAAGATGTTCCAGTGGATTTTCCAGCAGGTTTAAAGCTATCGGTTATTTGCCCCAGAGAAGATCCGCGTGATGCTTTTGTATCTAATGAATATTCATCGCTGCAAGATTTGCCGCAAAATGCGATAGTAGGAACGTGTAGTTTAAGAAGACAAACACAAATTAAAGCGATTCGCCCTGATTTAATTATTAAGGATTTACGTGGCAATGTGAATACCCGGTTAAGTAAATTAGATAATAAAGAATACGATGCAATTATTTTAGCCTCCGCTGGTTTGATTCGCCTGGAAATGCAAAATCGCATCAGTGATTATATTTCTACTGAAGACTGCCTGCCTGCAATAGGGCAGGGGGCTGTTGGTATTGAGTGCAGAGAAAATGATAGTGAAATAGAACAGTTATTAGCTCCACTTGCTGATCCAGATACAACTACCTGTCTTATTGCTGAACGGGCTTTAAATAAACGCCTGGAGGGAGGCTGCCAGGTTCCCATTGGAGGTTTTGCGCAACTAGAAGAAAATAAAATTCATCTTCGTGGTTTAGTTGCATCCCTGGATGGCAAACAAGTACTTAAGGTTGAAGCCAGTGATAGCCAGGAAAATGCAGAGCAATTAGGTATTTTAGTGGCAGAACAACTGCTAGCCAAAGGAGCAGATAAAATATTAGCCGATGTATACCAAAAGGCAAATAGCTAAAATATTATATGTCTGCCCCGCTTATTATTAATACCCGGCCTGTTAATCAGGCTAGGGCTTTAACTGATTTGTTGCAGGATAATAACTTTAGAGTAATGGAGCTGCCGTTAATAGAAATTAATTCAATTGTTGCTACTAATCGCCTGCCTCAAATTCAGATTGATAATAGTGATTTTTTAGTTTTTATTAGCGCAAATGCGGTTATTTTTTATTTTAAATACTTTATTTTACCAGCTAAAGCAAAAATTGCAGTTATTGGTAAGTCAACGGCAGAAATTTTTGCTCAATATGCGGGCCAAAAAGCTGATATTATTCCTGACAGGGGCAGCGATAGTGAAAGCTTATTATCACATAAGGATTTATTGGCTATAGAGGGGCTATCTATTATCATTGTCAGAGGCAAAGGAGGTAGAGAATACCTGGCTCAGCAATTGCGTGAACGTCAGGCGAAAGTAGTTTACCTTGAAACTTATATTCGAGCTTGTCCAAAATATGAGCAAAAATTCTTATCTGATATATGGCATAAGCAAACAATTGGATTTATGATCATTAGCAGTGTGGAAAGTGTTGAAAATTTGTTACAATTAAGCCAGCATTTTGAGCACCATGCTGATGTAACAAAAGTTTTAAAAACGAACCTTATAGTTATCCATAATAAGATAAAAGAAAAGATAACAAAATATGGTTTTTTTGGGAAAATTCTGGTTCCAGATACAACCAGTAATTTATCCATTGTGCAAACATTGCACCAGTATTACAAAGCAACGAACTAAAAAATTAAGTCGCTAAGGAGATTTCATTTGGCAAAGGCAAATCAGGAAATAGTTGAGCATTCTACTACACCCAGTAGTGATGATGCTCCCATACCACAACCCGCTGTTAAAACATCATCTGCAGGCATGCTCGCCTTTGTTTTTATAGCCGTACTTATTTCATTACTTGCAGGAGCATTTAGTTTTTTTCTGTTTCAACAATTGGAGCAACAGAAAACAAAATTAGGTGAGCTAAAATTAGAAATTGGTGGGCAATTAAGCGGTAAACTGGACGGTGTTTCAGGTAAGTTTAGTAGTGTTAGTGATCGTTTTACATCGGTTTCGGATCGTATCTCACGCTTTAATGATAACATCTCCAAAATTAATACCGAAGTTCAGCAACTAGATGGCTTGCTCAAGCAGGAACTTAAACAACAAACTGGCCTGTTTAAACAATATGTACTTCAACAGCAAGATGTTGTTAAATCGCAACAAAGCTCAATAAAAAAACTTGAAACAACTATTAAAAAATCACAACTTACACAGCAAATCAGTATTGAACAACTTAGCGGTTCTATCAATAAGCTTTATAAACAAAAAGGGCGAACTCGAAATGACTGGATTTTATCTGAAGTTGAATACTTATTATTAATTGGTAATCATGGTTTAAACCTTTCCTTTGATGTAAATACAGCAATTATTGCCCTGGAATCGGCAGATGCACGTTTATTAGATATGGCTGATCCTGGCACTATTGCTATTCGTAAATCTATTGCGGAAGAGTTAATCCAATTAAAAGCGGTTCCTGTTATTGACGTTGCAGGAATGCAGGCAACCCTATCTGCTATGATTAAACATTCTGTTTCTTTACCCGTATTAAATAGTGAGATTCCAGGAGTAGATGATCTATTAGGTACGGTTAAAACTGTTGAGCCTATAGTTGCAGATAAAAAACCAGCTGAAAATCCTTTAGGTGCTTTGCAACAATTTAAAAATGAATTAAAAAAAGGTGCAGATAAATTCTTAAATGAGTTAAAAAATCTGGTGGTCTATAGAAATAAAAAGATAGCGGCAACCGCGTTGATTGCGCCTGAGCAAAAATTCTTTTTACAACAGCATATTTCATTAAAGCTAGAGTCTGCAAGAAAAGCCTTATTAGATGGAAAGGATGACTTGTTTCAGAGTTTATTAGCTGAGACACAAGAGCTATTAATAAAATTCTTTGATAGCAAAACGCGAGCGGTTACTAGTTTTACTCAACAGCTTAAATCCTTACAATCACAAAAACTACTTCGTCAATTACCTGATATTTCAAAATCATTAGATGAATTAAAAAAATACGTAGCTAAATTAGAACAGCGGCGGTTAGCTGCTGCAGATGATGTGGCTGTTCAGGCTAATTCTAATGCGGAGAATAATTGATTATGTTTAAAATCTTTATTCTGGGTTTATTAACCCTTGTAGGAGTTGTATATGCAACTCTAATGGCAAAAGAGGATCCAGGTTATGCCTTGCTAAGTTATGGTGACTGGTCAGTTGAAATGACTATTGTACTGTTGGTAGTTGTTTTAGGTTCAGTGATTATCAGTGCCATATTTGTAGTGTATTTATTGTTAAAGTTAATGGATACTCCAGAAAAATTATTGAACTGGAATACTCATCGTAAAACTAATAGCGCTATATCCCATTCAATGCAAGGATTTATACAAATAGCAGAAGGGAATTGGAAATCAGCCGAACGTCATTTAAATAAAAATATAGCCAGTAATAAAATGGCTTTATTAAACTATCTAGCTGCTGCTAAGGTTGCCCAACAACAGGGAGAACAAGCTCGCCGTGATGATTATTTAATGCAGGCTTTTCAGAATTTCCCTAAAGCCGAAGTGGCTATTGGTCTTACCCAGGCTGAGTTGGAAATTGAAGCTGAACAATACAGTGAAGCACTGGTCACTTTATTACACCTGAGAACGCTTGCCTCAAGTCATAAGCAAGTATTACGTTTATTAATGAAGGTTTATCAACAAATGTCTTCCTGGAGCGATCTGGAAACTTTATTAAAAGACCTGAAAGTATATAGAGTAGTTGATAAAATTAAACTACAGGCACTAGAAAAAGATGTTAATAAACATGTTTTACGCGAACTTGCTCTAGCAAATAAGCAACAAGATTTAATGGAGCACTGGCGGAATTTAGAGCGTGGTTTACGTGTTGATGTGGATATGTGCTGCTTTTATAGTGAACTATTAGTTGACATGGGTATCCATAGCGAAGCAGCTGATCTGATTAGAGCTGTACTTAAACGAGAATGGAACGTTCAGGCGATTGCTGTTTTTGGCAATATTATAGAAGCAGATGGTACGAAACAGCTCAGTTTTACTGAGGGCTTCTTGAAAAATAACCCACATAACCCGGTGTTATTATTTGCTTTGGGTAAAATTAGTTTGGCGAACCAATTATGGGGAAAAGCCAGGGATTATATACAAGAAAGTGTTTTACTTGCGCCAGATTCTGATAAGTTATATGAGCTGGGTAATCTATATGAAACACGCCTTGATGATATGGATAAGGCATTACAATGTTATCGTGAGGGTTTGTTGCTTGCAGAACCTGCAAAAAATAAAGAGCTGGTTGCCAAGCAAGAGAATACGCAAAAACAGGTTATTGTAGCTTAACTGACAATAGCTCGATATTTATTGTAATCAGAGGAACTAGCAGGAAAAGCACTGGTTTAGAGAGAAGATGCCATAGTGATTTAAACTAAACGTATAAGTTATTGTTCAAAATTGTGGTACAGCTTTCTAATCTGTTGTTTTTCTAGTAATAAAAGTTTTATGAGTTGTGGGTCGAACTGGCTTCCTGCATTTTTTTCCATGTATTGAAAAACATCATCAATTTCCCAGGGATTTTTATAACAACGTTTGCTTGCCAGTGCATCAAATACATCTGCAACAGCTACAATTCTTCCTTCGATAGAGACTTCAGTAGCTTTTTTCTTATCAGGATAACCTTCACCATCCCATCGCTCATGATGCTCCAGAGCAATAATTGCTCCCATTTTAAAAACTTTTTTATGTGATTTTTTCATCTTGTCATAACCCAAGGTAACATGACTTTTCATGATTTCCCATTCAGATGCATCAAATTTTCCTGGTTTATGCAGAATATGATCGGGTATACCAATTTTACCTAAATCATGAAGAGGAGAAGCCTGAACAATAAGATCTACTTGTAGAGCCGATAGTTTTAATTTTTTAGCTAAAATTGAAGATAATAAGGCCACTCTTTTTAGGTGGTGTCCTGTTTCAATAGAGCGTGACTCAACTGCATCTCCCAACATATAAACAATTTCTCGCTGGGCATCTTCACTCTCTGATTTTAAGCAGATATTTTCAAAAGCAACTAAAACATTACGACTATAAATTTCCAAAAGTTTTTGTTGGAAATTATCTCTTGGTTTTAAGCCCTTAAAATACAATATGT
The DNA here is from genome assembly GCA_045047105.1 of Pseudomonadota bacterium. GTDB lineage: Bacteria > Pseudomonadota > Gammaproteobacteria > GRL18 > GRL18 > JADGAU01. Next base: position 20,529 of record JASFYQ010000027.1, read on the forward strand.
TTTTAGGCATATTCTCACCATGGTAACAGGCAAGATAGGAGTCGTTATCATGAGTAGAATAAAAATACTCATCATGTTGTTTAACCAGATCAATTTTCTCAATAGGAATAAGCTGAGAAATATCATTTCCAACTTTATGCTTAAATTTTCCCGTGCCAGCGACAACTTTTATGTTTTCTTGAGTTTCACTGTCTTCGCCATGGGCTGCTAAGCCACTACAGTTTAATAGAAAGTCTCCTTTATCAATATTTAAAACAGAGCTTATCTGTTGTAATATGCCTTGAGAAAAATCTTCAATTAATTTTAGCCCAGAGACTTGCGTGGTTGCATTAATTACCTGTTCCAGTCCTTTACGGGCTTGATCAAGAGAAACAAGATCACGATAGGAGCGTAAACAGGAATACAGTAATGTATTGAGCTTGGAATGAGTGAGTTCGGTTTTTTCTTTATAGTCATTAATATCGTAGTTTTTAATGACTTCATCTTCAGGGGCCTGTCCAGGCTGTCCCGTTCGTAATACAATGCGTGTTAGGGTATTTTTTAAGTCATCACGGATATTTTTTACCAGTTGTAAACCCGCATGTTCAGTTTCCATAACAACATCTACTAGACATACGGCTATATCATCATGTTGTTTGAATAATTCCAGGCCTTCTGCAGCACTAAAAGCATAAAGAAAATGAATACTCTTATTATCAAAAGAAAAATTCTTTAATACCATTTTAGTGACAATATGAACTTCCTTATTATCATCAATGATGGCAATCTTCCATGTATCATTTGATATTTTAGTTGTCTTGTGAGGAGCAGGAGTATCATCATGCACTATGAATAATTGATTAGAATTCATTTCAAATTATTCTCAATAGTTTAGTTCTATACTCAAATCTATTTATAAGTGTTTCAATTATCATCCAATCAATTAATATTTATTATAGTAATTTAATCTTAGCATATATATTTTAATTGTGAAGTGCTTTGTTATTTAAAACTAAACATGGGTAATTTATGGCCATGATATTGGGAAATGCAACGAAGCATTTTTGATTCGAACAGCTTGAGAATATGTGATGCATAACTGAGGATCTAATCATAAATAATAAAGCCTGTATTTTCTCTTTGTAGAGCCTGGTTTAGGTAAAAATTATGGGTTATAGATATTGCAATAGATAAAAACTAACTTATTACATCGATTGTACAAATGCTCTAATTCGAATAGCTGCTTCAATACAATCTTCTAAACAAGCAACTAGAGCAATTCTGACATAACCTTGCCCTGGGTTTTTACTACCCGTTACTCTGGATAAGTAGGAACCCGGCAAAACGGTTATATTTTGTAAGCGGTAAAGATCTTGAGAAAATTTTTCATCATCCTTGTACGGGGTTTTAAGCCAGAGGTAGAATGTTGCTTCTGGTTGTTTTACCTCAAGCACAGGAGAGAGAATTTCTAAAACTTCTTTAAATTTTTTGCGATAATCATTGCGGTTCTCAATTACATGTTGCTCGTCTTTCCAGCACTCTATACTGGCATATTGAGTCGGTAAAGGCATGCTGCAGCCATGATAGGTACGGTATTTTAAAAAGGCTTGAATAATCTTTTTATCACCTGCTATAAAGCCTGAGCGTAAACCTGGAACATTAGAACGTTTTGATAAGCTATTAAAAATAATGCAATTTTTATATTCGTTATTACCAAAATCTGCAGCCATTTCTAATAAGCCAATAGGTGGCTTACTTTCATCATGATAAATTTCTGAATAACACTCATCCGATGCAATTACAAAATCATACTTCATAGACAGAGTCATTAGCTCATAAAACTTATGTTTATTATATACGTTGCCAGTTGGGTTACCTGGAGTACATATATAAACTAATTGGCAGTTTCTCCAATATTCATCTGGAACACGAGAAAAATCAGGTAAAAAATTATTATCTGAGGTAATAGCTAAAAATACAGGTGTTGCATTAGCAATAATAGTTGCACCTTCATATACTTGATAAAAAGGGTTAGACATAATAACCAATGGATCACTACGGGTGGGATCAACTACTGCCTGAGCTAAAGCAAAAATTGCTTCACGGGTACCATTTATAGGTAAAATATGGCTATCAGGATCTATTGATGCTGGTTCTAACTTATATCTATTTATTATCCATTGTGCAATGGTTAAACGTAGTTCAGGAATTCCTTTTATGCAAGGGTAATACTGAATTAAGTCAATATTCTCTTTTAATTTTTGAGTAATAAATTCTGAAGCAGAATAATTTGGCTCACCCATAGACAAACTAATAGGATGCAGTGTAGACGGAGGATGAATCTGTGTGAGTAATTCATCTAAGCGTTCAAATGGGTAGGGTTTAAGTAACTCCAAACTAGGGTTCATAGATAGTTTCCAATAAAAAAGCTAGTGCTATTATCTAGAAAATGCAGCAAAAAATCCAGTCTCTGATGAACTGAGTTGTTTTTTTACTGTCTTAGTAAATGCTTAAAACAGTGCATTTATGTCTAATAGAGAGTCTATACTTGACTTAGTCATAGTTATTTTAATTTAAAATAAGAATATTTTTTTACTAGTTTAATAACTTTGCATGTTTACACTATAAGTAATATTTATTTACTTTTTCTAGCTATCTGTGTAACCTCTAGCACAATCACACCAAGGCTTTACAGAGATAATTATGATTGCAACATTAGGCATACAGCCAAAAAAAATAGTTCTTGCCACACTGAATGCAAAATTTGTACATGCTTCTTTGGGTTTAAGGTATTTGTATGCCAATATGGGCAATTTAAAAGCCGATACTATTATGCATGAATATAGCATTAACGCGCGTGTTGCAGATATTGCAGAAAGCCTGGTAAGTTATCAACCCTCTATTATTGGCTTAGGAATTTATATCTGGAATGTAAATGAGAGTTTGGCTTTAATTCGTCTGTTACGACAAATTTTAGATAATGTGGTAATTATTTTAGGCGGCCCAGAAGTGAGTTATGAGACTGAGCAACAAGAGATAGTTTCCTATGCAGATTATGTTTTATGTGGCCAGGCCGATTTAGCTTTTGCAGGTTTAGTTGAACAACTCCTTAAACATTCTCCCCCGCTAACAAAAATTATGAATGCCCAGGTAGATTGTTTAGATGAGTTAGAATCTCCGTATTCGTTTTATACTGAAGAGGATATTTTACATCGAATTATTTATCTGGAAGCTTCTAGAGGTTGTCCATTTAAGTGTGAGTTTTGCTTATCTGCATTAGATAAAACCTCTATTCCTTTTAATTTAGACAGTTTCCTTTTGCAATTAGATAATTTGTTTGAGCGCGGGGCACGGCAGTTTAAATTTGTAGATCGAACCTTTAATTTAAAAATTGCCAGTAGCCAGAAAATCTTAAACTTTTTTTTAAATAAACTAAAAAATTATCCTGAGTTGGATAAGCAACTTTTTGTTCATTTTGAAATTATTCCTGATCGCCTGCCTGAGCAATTAAAACAATTAATAGTGCAATTTCCACAAGGTTGTTTGCAATTTGAAATTGGTATTCAAACTTTTAATCATGAGGTACAACAATTAATTAGTAGAAAGCAGGATACCGAAAAAACTCTGGATAATCTAAGCTGGTTAAGAAAAAATACCCATGCCTATTTACATGCCGACTTAATTATAGGTTTACCAGGTGAAAGCTGGCAGAGTTTTGCCCGCAGCTTTAATCAATTGGTAGGGCTCAAACCACATGATATTCAATTAGGAATTCTTAAACGCTTAAAAGGTACTCCTGTTATTCGTCATACTAGTATTTATCAGCTTAATTTTAATCACCAGGCGCCCTATGATATTTTATCGACTAATTGTTTATCCTATCAACAAATAAGAGAATTAGGGCGATTTGCCAGATATTGGGAAATAATTTCTAACTGTGGAATTTTTAATCATACTCTGGAGTTTATTCTGGGTAAAAATCCTTTTAATAATTTCTATCACTTTTCTCAATGGTTATATCAATATAGCAGCAATACTCATCGGTTCTCACAACGGAGATTATTTGATTTATTGTATTCAGGTGGTCAGCACCTGGGTATTGAAGCAAAAATATTATGGGATAGTTTATGGTTAGATTATCAACAATCTGGCTTAAAGGGCAAACCCGCTTTTATGCAAGAGTCTAAATAATTATAAAAGAATAAAATTAATGATTTAATCTTGTTTATTCATAAAATCACTGAACATAATCTAAATAAAAGCTGTTATAATTAGCCTTTTATAACCTATTTAATAATTCAGGAAAGGAAGTATGTGTTTTAAACAATTTTTATTAAGTGCTGTTTTAGCAACTTTGCTTAGTTCTATTCTGCTTAGTTCTACCGTATTTGCTGCTGTGGGGCAAATCACGGATCAGCAACTTAAACAAATGATGCAAGACGGTGTAAGCTTAATTGATATACGTAGAGCGGAAGAGTGGAAGCAAACAGGCGTAGTTAAAGGCAGTCACCTGCTGACTTTCTTTGATAAAAAAGGCAACTATAATATAGATAAGTGGCTAAGTGACTTTAGTAAAATTGTAAAAAAAGGCGAACCTTTTATTTTGATCTGTCGTACAGGTAATCGCACGGGAATGGTGTCTAAATTTTTAGATTATAAGTTGGGTTATAAAAATGTAAACCACTTATCTAGAGGCATTAAGAGTTGGATAAAAGCAAGCAATAAAGTAGTAAAACCATGATACAAAATACCGATGATATGCGCATAGTAGGAATGAAAGATGTAATTTCTCCAGACACCTTACATCAACAACACCCGTCAACAGAGAAAGCACAAAATACTATAACTCAGGCTCGAGATGATATTCACCGTATTTTAACTGGTGAGGATGATCGATTATTAGTTGTTATCGGGCCGTGTTCTATACATGATATTAATGCTGCAAAAGAATATGCTGATCTGATTTGTACCGCCAGAGAAAAATTAGGTGATGACTTATTAATTGTAATGCGGGTTTATTTTGAAAAACCACGTACTACAGTGGGCTGGAAAGGCTTAATTAATGATCCCTTTTTAGACGATTCCTTTGAAATTAATAAAGGTTTAGGTTTGGCCAGAGATCTATTAGTTTATATTAATGATTTAGGTGTTCCTGCGGGTACTGAGTTTTTGGATTTAATCAGTCCACAATATGTTGCAGATTTGATTAGTTGGGGAGCAATTGGGGCACGTACTACCGAAAGTCAGGTACATAGAGAATTAGCTTCGGGATTATCTGCTCCAGTAGGTTTTAAAAATGCAACAGATGGTGGTTTAAAAGTAGCTATTGATGCTATTTCATCCGCATCACAACCGCATTGTTTTTTATCTGTTACTAAAGCAGGGCGTTCGGCTATTTTTTCTACCTCAGGAAATGAGGATTGTCATATTATTTTACGTGGTGGAAAAGAACCGAATTATGATGTAACACATGTAACAGATGCTGTAGCACAAATGGAAAAAGCGTTTCTTAAACCAAACTTAATGCTTGATTTTAGCCATGCAAATAGTAATAAGCAATTTAAAAATCAACTGGACGTGGGTGAAAATGTTTCTCAGCAAGTTGCTGATGGAGATAAAAACATTATCGGTGTTATGATTGAAAGTCATCTACATGAAGGACGCCAGAATATTGTTGCAGGCCAGCCTTTAAAGTATGGACAGAGTATTACCGATGCCTGTCTTTCCTGGCAGGATAGCTATGAATTGCTAGAGAAGCTTGCTCAATCAGTACAGCAAAGGCGTATTGTTTGAATAAAGATAAATACAACAACTTATTAAGAGGTAATCTAACATGTATCTGATTTATGGTACGATTGCAATTTTTCTGATTACCTTTTTTATGGGATATGTATATTATAAAAAATCTAGGTACGGCATAATTTTAGCGGTTATTTCTTTGCTATTAATTGCTTTAGCCGTGTATTGGAATCTTTCTGAAGATTCGCGTGATTTAAAATCTGCTCAAAAAATTTCTTTAGAGCAAATACAATTATCACAGCCCAGTTTAAACGTAGCCTATGGTAATCGTTACCTGTATCAAGCTTTAATTAAAAATCAATCTACATCTAGCCAGTTAATTTCTGTGCAATTACAGCTTTCTCTATTCAATAGTCAGGCGAATGGAAAAGAGCAATTGAATAAAAATATAAAAATTTGGCTTGCTGCTAATAAATCAGAACAGATTAAAGCTTATTTTTCCTCTGCAAAATTGGCAAAAAAACTAAATCCAGAGCAATGGCAGGTTATAGTGATTGCTGTAAAAGCAAGATAGAATTTATAGTTTATAATAGGTATTGCTAATAATAAAAACAGTTACAAGCGATATTAGAATTAATAAATTACGTACCCAGTCCGACTTAAAAAAATTGTAACTACTCAGCGTATTCATCTTTTACCACAGAACTGCGTTATTTTTGCCCTCAAAATGGTCACATATTCGTATATGCTCACATTTTTCGGTCAAA